>CAZYSR010000563.1:0-2280 GCA_964649525.1 uncultured Gammaproteobacteria bacterium | reverse complement strand
TAAATGAATCTACATCATTCTATTTTTGGAAACAGATTATGACGCATCGACTTCCTCCAATCGCAGCCCTTCGGGCACTTGAAGCAACTTCCAGGCATCTGAGTTTCACTCGAGCGGCAGAGGAACTATTCATTAGCCAGAGCGCAGTCAGTCACCAGATTCGCCATATCGAAGATATTTGGGATTTCAAACTGTTTGAACGCCAGGGAAGGCGATTAATCATTACCAAGGAAGGGCAGATGATCGTTCCGGTCGTACGAGATTTTCTTGACAATATGAGCAGGACACTTAACGAAATTACCAGTCAGGAGTCTCGTACATCCATTCGAATCAGCCTGGTCCAGTCTTTAGCCGTCAAGTGGCTGGTTCCAAGACTCGGAAAGTTCAATGAAATGTACCCAGAAATCAGTGTCTGGATATCAACAACGGATGAATTGGTCAACTTTAGTACCGATGAAGTTGACATTGCCATTCGACTCGGCGACGGGAACTGGCCGGACTTGCAAATCGACACACTGCTTAGGGAGTACGTTTTTCCAGTTTGCAGTCCAAGTTTTCTAAAGCGATTTTCAGCGCCTGAACATCCTGCAGACTTACTGCGTTATCCTTTACTCTATCGCCACTCGGTTGATATTTGTCCGCGTTGGCGCGACTGGTTCAAGGATGCCGGTATTGCAATCAAGACACTACCACGCGGATCTCATTTTCCAGATACGGCAATGTCAATACAGGCTGCAATTGACCATCAGGGTATTGCATTAGCACGAAGCGCTCACGTCGAGAAGGATCTTGAATCAGGTCGATTGGTTAAGTTATTTGATATTTACAGCGAATCGCCGGTTTCCTATTTTCTGATTTGTCCCCATAAGTTGGCGACCCAACGGCGTATTTCGGTTTTTCGCGAGTGGCTCCTGGAAGAAGCCGCAACTTCGCAGAAAGCTTTTGACCGGGTTATGCGAGGTAATACAGAACACCGGTCTGAAATGACGGCGTATAGCATCTGATTCTTTCCTATAAAGACGACGTTCATACACAATTGATCAAGAAAGTGGATCAATCAGAGTTTGCTGAATCCACCATGGCATAAATATCGATTTCAATAACCATGGAATCATAAGCCAGCACTGGCAATGGAACACCGGTAGACGCAGGTCCGACTTCGCTGAAATAAGAGGATCTTATTGGTAGGTTTTTGTGTAAGTCCTCTGCACCACAGTCCCCCTTGTAGACTGTCAAAACCTTGCAAACATCGTCGTAATCCGCTCCCAGATCTTTCAATATAGTGCCGATGTGTTGCATTGCTTGATGGGTTTGTGCAGTTAGGTCGTCAGGATGAACCGCTCCTCCCTGCTTATCCAACGATACCTGTCCACCTAGAAAGATCATTCCATCACATTTCAAGCCATGTTTGTACGGCAGATGAACATGCCAATCCCAAAGGCTATCGGGCCAGGAATGAGTTCGGGGTAAATAACTGCCATCTTCACCTTGCATTGCTACCGCTGCTATCTTAATAAGCACTTCAGCATCCGAATGTCGTGGGACTGGAACTCCTGTCGCCGCAGGACCGGGTTCTTTGAAATTTTTTGCAAAGGCGAGCGAAGCCGCTTCAAAATCTCCAATTCCGGAACCACCCGTATACCATCGGTTGATTTTGACGATGTCATCAAAGCTGGCGCCAAGTTCACTCAGAACCTGTGAAATTCGACTCGCAACCGTATTCGTTTGTCCAACGATGTCCCCCTGACAGATGACCTGGGCAGTGTCGTCTATTGGATATTGCCCTGAAACAAAAATCATTTTGTCGGAGCGTATTCCTTCTACGAACGGTTTGGGTAATCGAGTCGCCTCGTTCAACCGGGTATGTGTCCTCGTCGTAACTTCACCAGTCGGCCGACGCATGGCATAACCCTCAATTTCAACCATCATGCCATCGTATGCAAGATATGGCACCGAGATTGCGGTAATCGTCGTCCGACTGTCTTTTGGCAGACAGTCAGCTACTTGCTGGAGGAACTCAATCTCGTTAATTGATCCATCGTTAACATAGAAACAAAGCAGCACGACCAGGTCAGAAAACTGGCATTCAAAGTCATCCAGTACTCGACCAAAGTACGCCATGCAATTTTTGGTTTGGGTTGAGAGGTCACCAGAATTTCGAACTTCTCCCTTTTCATTCAAATCAACCTGGCCTCCAACCCAGATCATCGAACCGCATCGAATGCCATGTTTATGGTTGATCTGGATTGGCCAGTTCCAGTGATTCTCCGGCCAACTGAA
>CAZYSR010000562.1:0-3518 GCA_964649525.1 uncultured Gammaproteobacteria bacterium | reverse complement strand
CGAATGACGCCGATGCGTCCGTCCATCATTTCAGATGGGGCAATAATCGAAACGCCGCTCCGTGCCTGTGAAATTGCCTGCTTTACGATGACTTCAAGCGTTTCATCATTGAGTACGTATCCAGAGTCATCAGAAATTCCGTCATGTCCGTCATGTGTAAATGGGTCAAGTGCAACATCGGCCATCACACCAATTTCCGGTACCGCTTCGCGCAAGGCAGTGATGGCTCGCTGAGCAAGTCCGTCGGGGTTGTACGACTCTTCGGCGCCAGGTGACTTTTTTTCCTTTGGTACAACCGGGAATACTGCCATAGCTGGGATACCAAGGTCCCGAAGCCGTTTCCCCTTTTGAATTAACAGATCAATGCTGAGACGGTCTATGCCAGGCATCGAAGTGATGGGTTCTTTGTAATTGGAACCTTCGCACACGAAAACCGGTTGAATCAGGTCTGCTGGCGTAAGGATTGATTCGCGCATCATAGAACGGCTGAATTCATGCCTTCGCATTCTTCGCATACGAGTCGTTGGAAACTTAGGATTTGTCATATTGGTTCCTTCAGGCAAGAGTTCCTTCAGGACACGCCCTGCTGTCGCGTCAAGTCTTGCTAAGTTCTGTTCGAATCACCTGCCGGACGGCTTCAGCAACCTCAGCAAGATCTCCGGAGGCATCGACGGTGACCAATAGTTCGGCTCTTTCATAGAATTCAAGCAAAGGGGCAGTTTCAGATTCATAGACGTCCAATCGGTTTCGAATTGACGCTTCGTTGTCATCAGCACGCTGAAACAATTCACCTGCACTTCCACAGTCGTCGCATTGACCTTCAACCTGCGGTGGGTCGAAATAGATATTATAGATTCGGCCGCAATTTCTACAGTTTCGTCGACCAGACAAACGCTTGACGACGGCCGTCGGGTCAATTTGCAGATGCAGTACAAATGTTAGAGGTACATTTCGGTCTGCTAGAATCACCTGCAGTTGTTCAGCCTGATTCAAGGTCCTGGGGAAGCCATCAAACAGGAAGCCGTTTGATAATTTTCTTGAATCCAGATAGTCCGATATTAACTGCAGTACGATTCGATCCGGTACCAGGCTGCCTTGCTGCATGATGCCACTGATCTGGTTGCCGAGACTGGTTCCTTCGCTCACTGCACTTCTAAGCAAATCTCCGGTTGAAATATGATCAATGCCATATTCATCAATGACATACTTTGCCTGACTGCCCTTGCCCGATCCGGGTGGACCCAAGAACACCACTCTTAACATGTCAGTTTCCCGTACTCCCTAAACGCAATAATTTTCATTTTATTCGTAATCCGTCTACAGATCAGTAATTTGGGGGTAGTGGGGTTGCTGAATAAACTTGATGAGGATACGATAGGAAGGACTTCTTGAAATTATTTAACCACATTTGAACACGGAATCTGCAACCTTATAATTTTTCACTATGATCGATTACACGGAGCATGCATGTCAGGCAGTTCAGCAGGTGCTAAACGAGCGCTACAAATCGCTCGTCGAGATTCATCTTGCAGACTGTGAAGTTCTACCCGACAAAGACCGCGATGAAAGGGTTGAGCGACCTGCAATTTTTTGGAGTGCTCTGGATTGCAATTTTGCAATCTCAGGCAGACCAGTTTCGTGAGTCGAAAGGATATTTGTCCGGTGCAACCGCTGCCGATATTGATTGATAACATATTCATACCTTACATGATGAGAAATGACGATTAAAGGAAATCTACTTTACGCCCAATCGGGTGGTGTAACTTCTGTAATTAATGTCAGCGCGGCGGCGATTATTGACGCTAGCGCTCAGCACCCTGAAGCCATTGACAACGTTTACGCTGCCAAGAATGGAATTCTCGGTGTGTTGAATGAGGAGTTGATTGATGTCGGTCGTGAATCGCCCGAAGCAATTCGCGCACTCCGCCATACGCCATCAGGTGCATTCGGCTCATGTCGCTACAAATTACAGGACCCCGAACGTCAGCAGAGAGAGTTCGAACGAATATTTGAGGTGTTTGAACAGCACAATATCCGACACTTCCTGTATAACGGCGGCGGCGACTCAGCAGATACCTGTCTCAAACTGGCCTTGCAGGCGAAAGACCGCAACCTAGAAATGACAGTCAATCACGTTCCCAAAACGGTTGATAACGATCTTCCCATTACCGATTGCTGCCCAGGTTTTGGATCGGTTGCCAAATATATTGCCATTTCAACTCGCGAAGCCAGTTTCGATGTCGCGGCAATGGCGTTAACCTCTACCAAAGTCTTTGTGATTGAGGTTATGGGGCGACACGCTGGCTGGATTGCGGCAGCAGGTGGCTTGGCATCTGATGCTGAAACCGACATTCCGATTGTTATTCTTTTTCCAGAAATCCCGTTTGATAGACAAAAGTTTATGGAACGGGTAAAGACGAGTGTGGAAAAGTCGGGCTATGTATCGGTGGTGGTATCAGAGGGTACGCGTTACAACGACGGGTCATTTTTAGCAGACCAAGGGACTCGAGATGCTTTCGGACATGCGCAACTAGGTGGTGTAGGACCGGTTGTTGCCAACATGATTAGAGAAGATCTGGGCTTCAAATTTCATTATGCGATAGCAGATTATCTGCAGCGTTCAGCTCGGCACATTGCATCCAAGACCGATTATGAGCAAGCCTATGCTTTGGGTAAGCGAGCGGTTGAGTATGCGAGTGAAGGTCGAACCACTCTAATGCCGGCAATTCGAAGGCTGGCGGATACTCCGTACGAATGGGATATCGTGCCTGCGGATCTTAATCAAGTTGCAAATGTCGAAAAAGCACTGCCGCGTGACTACATCACAGAAGATGGCTATGGCATTACTGAAAAAGCGCGCCGCTATCTGGCTCCGCTGATAGAGGGTGAAGACTACCCGCCGTATTCCAACGGGATGCCAAACTATGTTCGGCTCAAGAATGTTCTGGCGCCCAGGAAACTACCATCTGCCTGGAAAAATGGAAGTTAAGTGTCATGGAGATGACTATAGATCGTGCGCGTAGCATTCCAACGGCGGACATGCTGTATGAAGAATTGGGCTTTGAAAACGTTTTCGGAATAGAACCCGGTCAATCGTCAGCTACACCGGGCAACGACTGATGGGTGTAGTTAGCTGACGCCTGGCGAAGGCGCCAGCTAATTTAGACCGTAAGTTTGATCGTCAGGTTAAAGGAGGGGTGCGATAACCAAACTGACGATAGCCATCACGTTGATGAGAATGTTCATTGATGGGCCGGACGTATCCTTGAAAGGATCACCAACGGTATCTCCAACAACCGCCGCTTTGTGAACATCGGAGCCTTTACCACCGAGATTACCGCTTTCAACAAACTTTTTCGCATTGTCCCAGGCACCACCGGCATTGGCCATGGTAAGTGCGAGAAGCACGCATCCGATTAAGGCACCACCAAGCATACCGCCAAGCGCTTCTGGTCCCAGAGGTGAAAATCCAACCACTACAGGTGCTGCCACTGCAAGGACTCCCGGAGGTACCATTC
>CAZYSR010000561.1:0-6218 GCA_964649525.1 uncultured Gammaproteobacteria bacterium | reverse complement strand
ATCGTAATGAAAGGCTATCTGAAAAACCCGAATGCGACGAAAGAAGCTTTTGAAGGTGGCTGGTTTCATTCTGGCGATCTTGGCGTGATGCATCCAGACCACTACATTCAACTTAAGGACCGATCAAAGGACATCATCATTTCTGGTGGTGAAAACATTTCATCAATTGAGGTCGAAGATACCCTGTTTCGACATCCGGCGGTGATGGAAGCAGCAGTCGTGGCTCAAGCTGACGAAAAATGGGGTGAGGTCCCGTGCGCGTTTGTAAGCTTGAAGCCACATCACTCGCCACAGCCAAGCGAAAATGACTTAATTCAGTACTGCAAGGAGAATATGGCTCGCTATAAGGCACCAAAAAAGATCGTGTTCGGTCAACTTCCCAAAACCTCGACCGGCAAAGTTCAAAAATTCCGCTTGCGCGAACGTGCAGAACAACTCGCTAAGAACAATGCGTCATGACAAAGTTGGATTACTATTTCGACTTTATCTCGCCGTTTTCCTACCTACTGCACGAACAGCTTCATCGGCTGCCAAAAACGGTTGAGTTGAACTACATTCCAGTTCTGTTCGCCGGGCTGCTCAAGCACTGGGGAAATTTGGGACCTGTTGAAATCGACCAAAAGAAAATTTTCACTTATCGTCATACCACCTGGCTGGCGAATAAACTCGAATTGCCTTTCAGGATACCGGATACACACCCTTTCAATCCTTTACCTTATCTGCGTCTCTCAATCGCGAATGACAATGACCCCGAACTGGTCACATCAATTTTTCGAGCAATTTGGACCAGCGAGGATAATCCGGCAACCGACACTGGGCGACAGGCGATTTGGCGTTCGATTGGAATTCCAAATGCTGATGATTTGATCAATGATGCCGAGGTCAAGTCAGCGTTAATTTCCAACACTCAAACGGCTACGGAACAGGGTGTTTTTGGTGTCCCGTCAATTTCCGTCAACGGAGAGATGTTCTGGGGGTTGGATTCTTTTGAGATTTTGCTGGATTACCTCGAAAATCCAAGCTTATTCGACAGTGCCTCAATGACCCGCCTTAAACAAATCGATTGACATTCTTCTATATATTTGAGTTTAGTGCTGATCTGGAACATGGTCCATGGCTGCCTGAATCTGCATTATTGGTAACTGACTTTCCAATAGCGGTGATTGAAACAGAACACGTATTCGTCGATGTTCTCTTGCAGAGAACAGGTTCAGATTCGTCAGCATAACTCAACATTTTTTAGCCTGGCTCCTATCCAGTGAACCTGAGCCACGACAGTTATTGCGATTGCCAACGAATCAACTTGATTCCAGCGCTTCCGTTCCAAAAGATATAACTGCATCCAATGTTTCCTTAACATCTTCCCACGCAGTTGTGTAGTTAACAATGCAAATTCGTAAGGCGAATTTTCCGCTTACCATCGTCGACGACATAAATGCGTGATCATCCCAGAATACGCGAACCAAGACACTCCGGTTAAGTTTTTCAATCGCAGATTCACTCAGGTTTATATTCTCAGGATTGAATCGAAAACACACAACACTCAATACTACGGGGCTGAGGAGCTGCAGGCTGGAATTGTTTTGAATGTAATGCTGTGCTTTTTCTGCCAGCGCGAAGCATTGCTCAATCGAGTCTCTAAACGCCTTCATCCCAAAAACTTGAACCGACATCCAAATCTTGAATGCTCGAAACTTTCGACTTAACTGTATACCGCGATTGGCTATATTCGGGTGATCTTTACCCCAAACCGTATCCTGGAGAACATCAGAACGCATGCTGTAAACACTTTCCAGACTCTGTAAGTCCTTGACAATCAGGCATCCAACTTCATAAGGCTGGAACAACCATTTGTGAGCATCCAGCGTGATTGAATCAGCGCGTTCAATCCCTTTCAGGAGCTCTTTGCCTCGCTTTGTAATACAGGCGAAACCTCCATACGCGGCATCAACATGAAACCATAAATTCTGCGACTCGCAAAAGTCGGCAATCCAATCTAATGAATCGATTGCACCTGTCGATGTAGTACCTGCATTGGCTGCTACCAGCACAGGCTGAAATCCGTTTTCGACATCTTCAGCAACCGTCTCGGCCAACTTGTTAATATCGATCGTTTGTTTATCATCGCTGGGAATTTTCTTGATGTTCTCAGCTGAGATTCCAATCACACGAGCCGCGCGAATGATTGATTGATGAGTCTGATCACTCATATATACAGTTGCCCGTGTCGGATTATCAGCAGCTTCTCTTGCAACAACGAATGCTTCCACGGTTGCTGCAGAACTTCCGCTGGTCAGAAGCCCACCTGCCGTGTCCGGATAACCAAGCCATTGCCTGATCCATTCAATTACAGTCAGTTCGATTTGACTCGGACCGCTAGCTACTAGCCACGTACAAACATTCGAGTTCATCCCTGAAGCCAAGAAGTCAGCGATCACACTCGGCCAAGTTGGTGAAGAAGAAACAAACCCAAAACACTTTGGATGGGCAAGATTTAATTCGTTTGGAAATATATTTTGGGTTGCCTGTTCCAGTACCTCATCGATAATCTGACCATCTTCAGGAGGATCGGTCATAAAAATTTTAGCTAAACCATCACTGAATTCACCATCCCAGGCATCTTGTGACGCAAATTTCAGGTTGTGGTCCACCAAGATTTCTGATGCCTTATTTGTCAGATTGAGCATTTCTTCGCGAGTCATACTCAGTGGTGAAGTGTTTTCAGATTTTTTATTAGCGATTGGGGGTTCATTAGCCATTATGTCGTTCCCAGTAGAGGTTTATTTATTGTGAATTTAATACAAATTGCTAAGTGAAACAAGTATCACCTACCAGACAGCGCCAACTCCTTTGGCGACTAACATGGAACATATGGGTTAAATAGACTTTCATTCGGTATTGGACTCAGTTGAAACTTTTGAAGTTCATGAATAAATTACCGTTTATTGATCTATTCCACATGTATATGATAGTTTTGTAGGGAGACATGTCAATTGATTTGCACCAGATCTTTCCAGTTAACGGGGCTGCATGCGAATCGCACCATCCAATCGAATAACTTCGCCGTTTAGAAGTTGGTTTTCCAGTATGTGTTTGACAAGCTGCGCGAATTCATTCGGACTTCCAAGACGTTTAGGAAACGGTACCTGATTGGCTAGGCTTTGTTGAACCTCATCTGGCATCCCAAATAGCATTGGTGTAGCAATCAGACCCGGAGCAATGGTCATCACGCGAATGCCGGCACTCGACAATTCTCTGGCTGCCTGAATGGTTAATGCGACGATCGCACCTTTTGAAGAACTGTAAGCTGCCTGCCCGATCTGACCCTCAAACGCAGAAACCGAAGCAACGTTTACAATCACTCCACGCTCCCCAGCTTCATCGAGCGGTGCTTCATTCCTTAGAGCAGCGGCCATTACTCGAATCGCATTAAAAGTGCCAATGAGATTCACATCAATAACCCGCCTGAAATCTTCCAGAGGCATCGCTCCATCCCGACCGACGATGCGTTTTGCAGGTGCGATTCCAGCGCAGTTCACTAAAATTCTGGCAACTCCATGGGCCGATTCTGCTTTAGCAACGGCATCTTCCATACTCCCTGCCTGCGTTACATCGCATAGCAGTGGCAATGCGCTAATCTGATCAGCAATCCATTGAATCTTCGCTTCATCAATATCCAGCAGACTGACTTTCGCACCTAGACTTGCCAGTAAGCGAGCAGTCGCTTCACCCATCCCGGAAGCTGCACCAGTTACCAAAGTCGGTTGATCTTCAATTTTCATTAAAATCCTCGAATCAGTTGATATTTGGAATCAAAGAATAGTGAACACAGGATTTATACAGCACAAGCATTAGTTTCACGTGCGAAACAGCACGAATTTGAGCCGATTCTTTATTCAATGTTCGACAATCTGACCTGTTAAAAATATGAAATTTTTCATTTTGTGTATACTTGAATTGCAAGTTGAAAATAGTGCATGTTGCTGATTCACTACGCCAACTTAGAGGTTCGGTATGCAGGAATTGAGTTCTCTAACAGATGAAATTGTCAATCCCGGCGAAGGTTGGGAAAAGGTTATTCGACCATTGCAAATTTTACGGATTACCGACTTGGAAGGACAGCAGGGTGTCGATTTCCTGTGCTACAACGCTGATAATCCACAAGAGCGATATCACGCACCTAATACAATCAAAGCCGCACAAAGTATACACATCACAAAGGGATCTGTTTTTTATTCGGATTACGCCAATCCGTTGATGACAGTGGTAGAAGACACCACTCCCGGTGGACACGATACGATCGCTGGCTGCTGCTCAAGTTGGAGCAATGAGATGTTGTACGGCGTGCCAAATGCACCAGGCTGTCGAGAAAATTTTCTTGACGCACTATCCAAGCATGGGTTGGGTTGGACCGATATTGTGCCAAACATAAATTTTTTCTGTTCAGTCCCTGTTCACGAAGATGGAAGTACAGAACAATCAGTTTTTGTCGACGGTAACTCTGTTGCGGGCGACTATATAGAATTACGCGCCGAAACCAATGTGTTGGCAGTTATTTCCAATTGCCCTCAGGTGAACAATCCATGCAATAGCGGCAATCCGACACAGATTCGTGTTCAAGTCTTTTCACCGCATTCAATTGACTGATCTTGAATACAATACACACGACTTTGGTGGATTGAATTTAGCCAAATCAATGCGCCTGGGATGATCGAATTTGATCACGATTCACTACGCACCCGCCCTATTCCATACTACCTGATGAGTTTACCTGTATGACTGTAGAAAGGGATTCACTTGAATATGATGTTGTCATTGTAGGAGCTGGACCAGCTGGTTTGACAGCAGGTATCAGGCTTCGCCAGTTGTGTGAAGAACATGGCATGGATCTGAGTGTCTGCATTCTTGAAAAGGGATCCGAAGTCGGTGCACATATCCTGTCAGGTGCAGTATTACAGCCGACCACCCTCAATGAATTGATTCCGGACTGGAAAGATAAGGGTGCGCCTCTGAACACACCTGTAACAGATGACAAATTTGTGTTGCTGACAAAAAAGTCAGCCATTCGCATGCCGACTCCGCCACAAATGAATAATCATGGGAATTACATTATTTCCTTGGGCAATTTGTGCCGTTGGCTTGGTGAACAAGCCGAACAGATAGGAGTTGATATTTTCCCTGGATATGCCGCATCGGAAGTTTTGTACGATGGAGAAAAAGTCATGGGAGTTGCATCTGGGGATATGGGTGTTGGTCGAGATGGTGAGCCCACCGCAATGTACATGCCAGGTGCAGAACTTCATGCAAAGTACACTCTTTTTGCGGAGGGCTGCCGAGGTTCTCTAACGAAAACTCTGTTCGAACGCTACTCTCTTCGGGATAATGTCGACCCGCAAACATTCGGGATCGGTATTAAGGAATTGTGGGAAGTCGACGAAAGCAAGCACAAACAGGGTACAGTCTGGCACAGTATTGGGTGGCCTTTGGACCGAAACACGTACGGTGGTTCATTCTTGTACCACCTAGAAGACAATCAGGTTTCAATCGGATTTGTCATCGGACTTGACTATCAGAATCCCCACTTGAGTCCTTTTGAAGAGTTTCAGCGATTCAAACATCATCCGACAGTCAAATCGATTCTTGAAGGTGGACGGCGTATTGCTTATGGAGCACGTGCACTGAATGAAGGTGGATTTCAATCCATTCCTAAATTGACGTTTCCAGGCGGTGCATTGATTGGTGATTGCGCCGGGTTCTTGAACACTCCGAAAATAAAGGGTACTCATACGGCAATGAAATCTGCCATGACAGCCGCTGAAGCAACCTTTGAATTCCTAACGTCAGAATCACCCGGTGAACACCCGGATTATGAAGATAGGCTGAAAAAGTCGTGGCTTTGGGATGAACTCTACAGAGCGAGAAATATTCGACCATCGTTTCAAAAAGGAATGTGGGCGGGGCTGATGTATTCTGGAATTGACACTTATTTGTTCCGTGGACGAGCTCCTTGGACTTTTAATCATCATGAAGACCACAAGAGTCTTAAAAAAGCCGGCGAATGCAAGCAAATTGAATATCCGAAACCCGATGGTGAGATCAGTTTCGATCGGAATTCTTCAATATTTTTGTCGAACACGAATCACGAGGAAAACCAACCCGTTCACCTGACTCTCAAGAATGATCAGGTGCCAATTGACATTAATTTGAAAGACTACGAC
>CAZYSR010000560.1:0-3665 GCA_964649525.1 uncultured Gammaproteobacteria bacterium | reverse complement strand
GCAGTATTGCAGACCAATCTATCCTCGTGTTTCAACATGTGCCGTTGTGTAATTGAAGGTATGCGAGAGCGAGGCTTTGGCCGAATCGTCAATATTGGTTCTGTTAACGGCCAGGCTGGTCAGTATGGCCAAGTAAATTACTCAGCTGCAAAGTCAGGAATCCACGGATTTACTAAAGCACTGGCCAAAGAAGGCGCTCGCAAAGGTATTACGGTTAATGCAATTGCACCAGGTTATGTCGACACCGACATGGTACGTGCAGTACCGGAGAGAGTGCTTGAAAAAATTATCGGCACGATCCCTGTTGGCAGACTCGGAAAAGCTGAGGATATTGCGCGTGGGGTATTGTTTCTAGTCGATGAACAGGCTTCATTTATCACCGGCTCCACCATTGACATCAATGGTGGCCAGCACATGTACTGATCTCGATGAGCCAAGTACGCACCATCAAGAAATACTCCAATCGGCGTCTCTATGACACCGAGGAGAGCAGTTATGTAACACTGGCGGAAGTACGTCAATTGATTATTGACGGTACGGAAATTCATGTAGTGGACGTTGTAAGCGGTGAAGACATTACCCGGCAGATTCTGATTCAGATTATTTCGGAGCAGGAAACAGGTGGCCAGCCAATGTTCACAGAAGAACTGCTGACGAAGATGATCCGATTTTATGGTGGTGCGTTTCAGAGTGTGTTCACCGATTACCTGGGTAAAACTGTTGAGATGCTCAACAACCAGCAACAGGCCTATCACCAGCAATGGCGCGATATGCTAAACGCTGACTCCATGGCTTCGGTAAGCGAAATGACTCAACAGAACATTGAGCGTTGGAATGAAATGCAGCGCGAACTGTTACAAATGTACGGCCTGCCACAACGGAACGAAAAGGACTAAGTCCAAAGCCGCCAAATTCTCCAGCCTGTTTTCACAGGAAAGATCTCTATGGATTACAAAGCCTACATGTGCGTTGTTTGTGGCTTTATTTACGAAGAGGAGTTCGGTCTGCCTGAAGAAGGTATTCCTGCTGGAACCCGTTGGGAAGATGTGCCCGAAACCTGGATGTGTCCGGACTGTTCGGCGCTGAAAGAAGACTTCGATATGATCGAGATCTAGCGGCCTATTGACTTTTTATCCCGCTTAATTTTAGAACTCATAGCGCTGAAGCTCCTCCTTGCTCAGTAGTACGACAACTGACTCTTCACTTCGACTGGTTAGCCACAGAAACGGAAAGTCAGGATAGGCACTTTCCAGCGCATCGGCGTTATTCCCTAGTTCTATCAGTAAATGTCCCGTATCTGAAAGGTGGTCGGCGGCCCGGATTAGAATCTGTCGGACAAACTTCAGACCATCTTTGCCTCCTGCAAACGCCAGGCTCGGTTCATGCAGGTACTCCTCTGGCAACTCGTCGAGTTCTTCGCTCGGAATGTACGGTGGATTGGAGGCAATCAGGTCGTACTTACAGGTCGGCACGTTCTGAAATAAATCGCTTTGCATGACACGCACTCGGTCTTCAACCTGGAAGCGGTCAATATTGATTCTGGCAACTTCGAGTGCACTTGAATCTAAATCTGATGCATCGACAATCAGATTGGGACACGTTAAAGCAAGTGCGACAGCAATACATCCGCTGCCACAGCAAAGGTCAAGTGCCCGTTCCAACTTTGTGGTATCTACCCACGGTTCAAGACCATCCTGAATCAAGTCACCTAAATGTGATCTTGGCACGATGGCACGCTCGTCAATATAGAATCTATACCCAGCAAACCACGCTTCGCGAATGAGGTATGCGAGTGGCTGACGGGATTGAATACGCTTTTCGATCAGATCGCGAACCTTAGAGTAATCTTGCTCTGAAATTGGAGTTGAAGCAATTTCATGGTACTCTTGGTCCATCAACCCAGTTGTGTGTAGCGTTGCCCAGATCGCTTCGTCTTGAGCATTGTTGCAACCGTGACCAAAATATACGTCTGCCTGATCAAGCCGCTTGGCAGCCCAACTTACGCAGTCGTCAATGGTACTCAACTGGCCTGGTGAATGTGTTTTGTCCAGAATTGGACAATCGTGTGGAGAAGCAGCAGCAGCCCAACTCTACGCAGGAGCTACCACTTTAGTGCGCGGACTTTAGAGTCCGTATTTTTGCTTAAACCTTCCGACGCGTCCAGCTGTATCGACAATCTTCTGCTTGCCTGTGTAGAAAGGGTGGCAGTCTGAGCAAATTTCAATACTGAGATCGTCTTTCAATGTGGAGCGAGTCTCAAAACTGTTTCCGCAAACACAAGTGACTCTAATCGTTGAGTAGTTTGGATGAATATCTTTTTTCATGATTCAATGAACTTAGTTGCTCAGATTACGGGTTTGGTTGATCAATAAAGTGCGCAAATGATACGTCAATGCTTGCTAGAAAATCAAAATTGGATTAGAGTGTTCAGAATGGAATTTGTCAATTCGCCGATATCAGGAGATTCTTCTCATAGATTCGAAGAATTCGGCATTGGTTTTAGTTTCCCTAAGTCTTTCACTCAAAAGTTCAATTGCTTCCAGGTCATCTGAAGAGTGCAATAGTTTACGCAATGCCCAGATCATTTTGAGTTCGGTTGGTTCGGTTAGAAGGTCTTCACGGCGGGTGCCAGAGCGGGAGATGATGATGGAGGGGTAAACACGTTTTTCAGCAATTCTACGGTCCAAATGGATTTCCATATTGCCCGTCCCCTTGAACTCCTCGTAGATCACTTCATCCATTTTTGATCCGGTTTCTATCAGCGCCGTGGCCAGAATCGTTATGCTACCGCCTTCTTCAATGTTTCTGGCTGCACCAAAGAAGCGCTTTGGTCGCTGCAGTGCGTTGGAATCGACACCACCCGTTAGCACCTTGCCTGAAGCCGGAGATACGGTATTGTAGGCACGTGCAAGTCGTGTGATGGAATCTAGCAGGATTACCACGTCCTTTTTGTGCTCAACCAGTCGCTTGGCCTTTTCAATCACCATTTCAGCGACCTGAATGTGACGTGAAGCAGGTTCATCGAACGTTGAAGAGACAACTTCGCCACGCACTGAGCGTTGCATTTCAGTAACTTCCTCAGGTCTTTCATCGATCAGCAGCACAATCAGTTCGCATTCCGGATTGTTGGCGGCAATCGAATGTGCGATTTGCTGCAGCATTACAGTCTTACCGGTTTTTGGCGATGAGACGATTAGACCACGCTGCCCTTTGCCTATGGGTGCGACAAGATCAATGATTCGTGCTGTCAGGTCCTCTGAGCTGCCGTTGCCTCTTTCGAGTCGAATGCGCTGGTCTGGATGAAGAGGTGTGAGATTCTCAAACAGAACTTTATCTTTAAGCTTGTCAAGTGATTCGTTGTTGATTTGTTCAACTTTGAGAAGTGCGAAATAGCGCTCGGAGTCTTTAGGCGGGCGTACCAAGCCAGAAACAGTATCACCAGTTCGAAGATTGAAACGGCGGATTTGACTGGGGGAGACATAGATATCATCAGGTCCGGCGAGGTAGGAGCTCATTGGAGAACGTAAAAAACCGAAGCCATCATGCAGAGCCTCCATGACCCCTTCACCAGTAATGTTGCCACCATTGCGTGTCTCAGCTTTTAGAATCGCGAAAATCTGGTCCTGTTTTCGCATTCTCGCAGCGCCATTTATATTGGCCCTGCG
>CAZYSR010000559.1:0-6092 GCA_964649525.1 uncultured Gammaproteobacteria bacterium | reverse complement strand
TCAGATTGTGAAATCATTCGTCTCATGATCGAGTCACTTCGCATTGCCGGAATTGATTCACTTTCAGTGTCATTGGGTCACGTCGGCATCATTGAGAGTTTATTTGAGCAGTTCGGGTATAAAAATTCGTCGATTGAAAATGCCTTGCTAGATGCATTTAAGCGAAAATCAAAACCTGAACTAGATGCGCTTGCAGATCGGGAGGGACTTCAAGCAGAGGCCATTGAGATTTTTTCCAATCTGATTGAACTTAACGGTGGCATTGATATCTTGGATGAGGCTGAAAGTCGACTGAAATCCGTCGGGAACAACGTCCCACGGTTACTTTCTGAATTTGAGAGAGTGGTCAGACGAGTCGCTGAGGAAAATAATGGGGTACCGCTTCACGTAGATTTTGCCCAAGTCGGCGGTTATCAATACCATACAGGGGTTATCTTTTCTGCATACGGACCGGGATATGGACAGCCACTAGCGAAAGGTGGTCGATATGACAACGTCATGGCAGCTTATGGCACACCTTGTGCAGCAACAGGATTCAGCGGGGATTTGCGTTTGCTTCGTCGGGCGATTCGTGGCGAATGCAAAAAAGCAGTAATGGTGCCTCTAAATTCGACTGTTCCGAGAGAGCAGATTGGTGCTCTGATTGAGCGCGGTGACCGCGTTATACATCAGTTGCCAGATCAGACACGAGCCAGTTTGATTCACACTTGTGATCGAGAGTTAATTTGTCAAGCAGGTGAGTGGCGAGTTGTTCCTTTAACTATTGAAGGTGAAATTTAATGATTCAGTCTCTGGCAATTGTTGGAGGGCAGTGGGGCGATGAAGGCAAAGGCAAAATCGTTGACTGCTTGAGCAATAGTGCTGATGCGGTGGTCAGATTTCAAGGTGGACATAACGCCGGTCACACTCTAGTGGCGGGTGGAAACAAAGTTATCGTACACCTGATTCCGGCGGGAATTTTGAGACAGCAGGTTACTGCCTACATTGGAAATGGTGTTGTACTTTCAATCGACGCGTTGCGAGCAGAAATCGATCACCTCGAATCGCATCTTGGTAATATTGTCGATCGAGTCAAAATTAGTGAAGACTGTGCCCTGCTGTTGCCAAGTCATGCCGCTTTGGATCAGGCGCGAGAGGCGAAAAAAGGCAATCAGGCGATCGGTACGACGAGTCGTGGCATTGGACCGGCTTACGAGGACAAAGTAGCGAGGCGCGGGCTTAAACTGCACGACCTGAATGATCTGAAGTCCGTTCAGGCAAAAGCTGAAGAACTACTGGACTATCACAATTATCTCCTAACCAACTTTTATCACCAGAAAGCGGTTGATAGCGAAAAGATCATTTCGGATCTAATTTCAGCTTCAGAGTGGCTGGTACCGATGATGACGGATGTCAGTTCTGACGTTAATTCCTTATTGGTACAGGACAAAAAGGTGCTGTTTGAAGGTGCGCAGGGTGTCATGCTGGACATAGATCACGGCACCTATCCGTTCGTTACATCTTCGAATACAGGGATTGGGGCGATTGGAACAGGCGCCGGTATCGCACCATCCAAAGTTGATCATGTACTAGCAATTGTCAAAGCGTATACAACTCGTGTGGGGAGTGGACCGTTTCCAACAGAATTACATGATGGTGTCGGGGCACATATCGCAAAGGCAGGGGACGAATTTGGAGCAACAACTGGACGACCGCGCCGATGCGGCTGGTTTGATGCAGTTCTGGTACGTCGCGCTCACCAGTTGAATCATTTTGACGGCTTGTGCATTACCAAACTGGATGTTTTAGATGGATTGGAAACAATCCGAGTGTGTACTGGATATAGGACTGCCGACGGCGACCTGGTGAGCAGTTCGGGTAACGCGTGGCGGTTACAGCGATGTGAGCCGATCTATGAAAACCTGCCAGGATGGCAGGAAGATACACTGGGCATTCGAAATTACGACCAGCTGCCAGTGAATGCCAAACACTATCTTGACCGAATTACAGAATTGACAGGGGTACCGGTCGATATCATCTCAACTGGACCCGACCGGACACATCTGATTCACAGACCTTCCATTTCCGGATGGTGATTCAAAGCGAATAACTTCGACTAATCCTCTGTGACGAAAGAGTCCCCTACGGAAAGTTTTCCGCCTTGATTGATTTGTGCTCGCAGTCCTGCCCTGCCTCTCCATAGTTTGACCAGTTTCGGGTGCCCGGTCAGGCCACTGAGATAGGTACATGGCTCGCAATATCGCAAGCCAGTTAGCGTCAATTCTCCAACCTGAAAAGTCTGACCGACCAGGCTGTTGAGATCAATTCCACGAGTAACGACGTTCCTCCTCGATTGTGCGTATTCGAGTCGTATTCCATGTTCCTTATGCAATTCTTCAAATGCCTCTGATTCAATCAGGGTGATTTCCTGGTCAGGCTCGATATTGGGTTTTGAAAAACTGCCTGAAAGGGAATAGTAACGATCGCCAATTATTCCACGACCAGCAACGGCAGTGACTGATTCAACTGCGTTCATATCAGATTCTGGTTCAGGAGTAATGAAAATACCGATAACGGTTGCTTTGGACATGGCAGGTTTTTCCTAATGTAGCTGGGATTAATAGTTCAGTGTGAAAGGGTTATATCTTGGATTGCATTAGGCAAATATGCGGAGGTTGCCAAGTCACTGAAAGCGCCGGGAAAGGCCCACCGGAGAAGGACTCACTTTCACACAGCTTACGGATTTGTTCGGCAACAACGAAGCCGCCTGTCAGGTTCAGCATCCGCAGACCAGTTCCTTCCCAGCCTGCGCTTTCCTGCCTTCGGTGGCGTAGCCGTCGCGTTTCCACCAATCCAGTCCGCCAATCAACTCGCGTACTTCAAAGCCGAGGGACAGCAATTTGAGGGCGGTTTTAGTCGAAGCGTTACAGCCGATGCCGTCGCAATAGCAGACGTAAGTCTTGGACTTGTCGAGCGTCGCCGTCGTAGTGGTCGACAGTTCCCGGTGCGGCAGATTGACCGAACCGGGTATGTGTTCTTGCGCGTAGGCCTCAGCCGTGCGACCATCGATGACAATAAGAGGTTCGCCGTTTTCAAGAGCCTCGAAGACATCCCACGAGTCCATCTCGTGAGCGAGTTTGTTCTGGTAAAACTTCATTTGTTCCATGTTCATGACTGGTACGAATCAAATTGTGATATTGGCATTAATTGGGTGGAGTCAGGTTCGCGAAGCTGGGAAAACGCGGATTTTTCAAGTGAGCGCCTCACCCGTAGCAAATCCGCGTCGCAGGTCTCATTCCCCAAAGGGAGAATAGAGCAAGGATTAATTCTCAGCGGTTTTAATACTTAGGTATGTATTTCCAATTATTTCTTTCTGTATTTTTGGTGACACTTTTGTACAGTCAGATTCCTATAGCATGCTTATTATGTCGGTTTTGACATTACAAGTATAGTTGTGCAATGACATTGTTGGAGCATGGTGTTGATCAGGCAATCTGAATTATTCAACCGCTAAATCAGTGCCTGAGAAACGAGTGTTGATGACACAACACGCTGACAACTGAGGTCGGCCAATACCAGAGTCAAATAGTTTGGAAAAACCGTGAGAATCTTAGAAAGCCAGACCGCGAGTTTCATCAGGGCCCGCACAGCTTAAACGAGTGCATTTCAAGGCCGAATAGAATTACACACAAATTTAGAGAATTGTCGTCAATCAGAAGACTCACACCGATTGGGAATCGGGGAGAAAAACCATGCAACAAGTTGTCGGGAGATGAGCTGGCGATGACGAAAAGACTGCTGACACAGAAGAAGGACAGTTTCAACAAGCTATACAGCCTGTATGCACTGGAGGTGTAGTGCATCAGTAAAGGCAAGGCGCACAGACGCTACGAGTTTGGCGTCAAGGCCAGCATTGCGGTGATCAACCGCAGCAATTTCGTGATCGGTGGATTGGCCTTGGCGGGCAATCCGTTTGACGGTCATACTCTGAAAACAGCCCTGGATCAGGTGCGTGCGTTATGTGGGCAGCCCATCGAGGAAGTGTATGTGGAGCGCGGCTACCGCGGACACGATGAAACGGACAGTGCGGTGTACATCTCGGGTCAGAAGTGCGGGGTGACGGATCGAATCAGACGGTGTATGAAGCGTCGTCAGGCGATAGAGCCGGTCATTGGACATCTGAAGCAGGATGGCTGGGACGCAATCACCTGAAGGGCACTGAAGGCGACGGTGTGAATGTGCTGCTGAGCTGTGCCGGACACAATCTGAGATTGATCCTGAAGCGATTGAGGGGCCAGTGTGCACGAATTTTTTGTCGCTCAGTTCATGGCCGGATTTTCCGGATCAAACGGGTACTGCCGGGGATGAATTACCGTATTTTGGCCCTGAGCGCAGCATAAGGGCGTTTCAGCTTCCGAATGCCTGACGTTGATCGCTTCGAATATCGACTGAAATCAGAATTTTTCAGGGCTGACGAACTAGAATGCTTAGGGCTTTATGAACTCAGACCGACGATCTTGGATTTTCTGCTTAAGGGAAGCACTGACTTTGACATTCTTCATGCCTGTGAAAACGAAGGTTAAATCGCTTTCGACAAACGGCATTAGTTATTAATGTGATTTACCGCTACGATTTTTCCATTTTTATAGTGATACGAAAGATAACGCCAGTGATATGCATTGGATAACACCCTAGGTCGCATAACTCCGAAACATTCACCCTTGGCCCTGACACTTTTGTAGTGAACCCCATTACTCCCAACTGATCTTAGTGAATAGCCGAGATTCTGTGCAGCTCCATAGTCGTTCCGGTTAAATATCGCATGACTGTTTAGATTTCGTAAATCGTGTAATTCGGTTGGACCTAAGTGCGCGCGAATGAGACGCATTTGCACGGTAGTTTCTTTTAATCTAGATTCCATAAGAAATCTTGCTTGATGGTAGGAGGACTCCGCAACAGAAACTTTCTCATCAGAGCTACAGTAAAACATTCCGAAATCTCGATTGAATCGCCCACCGCGCCCATCCACTGGAGGATGGGTAAAAGCCGCCATGATCCAAGAAGAACCCTCTCCGTATACTCGGTCTTCTGGCGCAACAAAACGAATATCACCAACCTGATCACGTAATCGTGGATTTGTCAGCGACTCAACGGCATAAAGCACGTCCCAGTCTTTTGGGTCAGATACTTGCTCGAAAAGATCAATTTGTGGGTAGCGAG
The DNA here is from genome assembly GCA_964649525.1 of uncultured Gammaproteobacteria bacterium. Classification (GTDB taxonomy): domain Bacteria; phylum Pseudomonadota; class Gammaproteobacteria; order Arenicellales; family JAJDZL01; genus JAJDZL01. The sequence goes on along the minus strand of CAZYSR010000559.1, from coordinate 893 downwards.
ACGGAACGATGCGCCATACGTGATCGTCCACATAACTGAGCGGTAACTCGTCGCTACTGATCACGAACCACCGCGTTGCGCATCAAGGAATTGTCTAACTACGGCCAAATCCACTACCTGTCCAGCTAATAATCGGTCCATGGGTGCATTGCCATTAAACAGTGGATTGTCATTGGGTGTTAATAACCATTGGTCAGCTAGTTCCGGATCGGGTAACAGTATTTGCAAAGATTTGTAGATACCGAGAATGTAACTCGTACGTTCAAGTAAGTCTCTTGTTAACCTGGCTTTTTCTGGCTGATTTTTCCAGTTGTACAAGCTTTTCTCACTGCTAATCCCTAGCAAAATCATTTGCTGGGCACCCGTCAAACCCCACCGACTGAAAATTGCAAATATTGCAGGCAGCAATGAACCCGAAACGATAGAACCGCGTTGTAATAATTTCTCAGTTTGAATCATCATATTTCGAATCTCTCATACAATCTTATACTATAAGAATACAGTGTATTTATACAGTAGTCCAGATTTTTTCGAATGCTACTTAATCAAATGGAATCCTCACAGGTATAGGACTCGAATGCATAGTTTTAGGTGGGACTTGGTCCAGTCAACACTCAGATCATATGAAGAATCCAGATGAAGAAGATTAGATGGTCGGTTATGAAATGTCGAATTTCTTTCGTATTTCGGAGTGTTGAAAGCCAGCCTTTCAGATGCTGAATCGACCGTATGATACGCTCAACACCGCGAAGCCGAAACTACCCCAACAGTACCCGTTTAAGGCGAATCATCCGGCCATATACCGAGCGACAAATTTTGGCACGGCTGTCCACCAAGGGCTTCAGAATCCTTAATCTCGCCCTGCCCAGAAAAAGGAGCAGAGGAAATTAAGG
>CAZYSR010000558.1:0-3134 GCA_964649525.1 uncultured Gammaproteobacteria bacterium | reverse complement strand
GTCCTTCACTTTCGGATTGTGTTGCAACTTGGCGGGAGCCCGGCACTACGATCGCCCGCACATGCCCCGGAACTTTCTGTCCTTTGGCAATAGTGGCTGCCGCACGCAAGTCCTCAATTCGCGAGTTTGTGCAACTGCCGATAAATACGACATCAATTTTCACACCGTTCATCGACTGACCGGGTTTCAGGTTCATGTGTCGATAAGCGAGTTCTGCTGTCTGTCTCTCGCCATCAGGCAGTGATGTTGGATCAGGAAGCGATTCGTCGATCCCTACGCTTTGTCCGGGATTGATTCCCCAGGTTACATGAGGGGCAATTTGCTCAGTGTTAATCTGAATTTCGTCGTCAAAGCGGGCATCCTGATCTGATTTGATTGTTTCCCAGTACTGAATAGCCCGTTCCCAGGCTTCCCCGCTTGGTGCATACGGACGTCCTTCCAGGTACGCATAGGTTGTCGAGTCAGGGTTAACGTAACCAATTCTTGCACCACCTTCAATTGACATATTACAGATTGTCATCCGCTCTTCCATCGTCATCGCCTCGATGGTGGAACCACAGTACTCGTAGGCGTAGCCGATTCCACCTTTCACGCCAAGCTTCCGAATTACGTGCAGAATGACATCCTTAGCAAAAACGCCGTTTTGAAGGTTACCGTCAATTTGTATCTTTCTCACTTTGAGTGGGTCCATGCTCAAGCATTGAGTAGCTAGCACGTCGCCGACTTGAGTGGTGCCAATGCCAAATGCCAGTGTCCCAAATGCACCATGTGTGGATGTGTGAGAATCGCCACAAGCCACGGTCATACCTGGATGAACCATGCCCTGTTCCGGGCCCATCACATGTACAATTCCCTGCTCAGCAGAGCCCACACCGAAATACCGAATTTTGAACTCAGAAGTATTGTCATGCAGTGCTTGTGCCATGGCTTCCGCCTGTGCATCGCGGTAGGGGCGGGACTGATCAGTTGTCGGAATGATATGGTCGACAGTGGCTACTGTTCGGTCGGGAAACAGCACGGACAGTCCTCTTTCACGAAGCATGTCGCAAGCCTGCGGACTCGTAACTTCGTGAATCAGGTGCAGTCCGATGAACAGTTGGTGTTGACCGGATTGCAATTCACACACTGTGTGCTTGTCCCAGATTTTGTTATATAGCGTACCGACAGCCATGGGTTTCTCCTCAAATAGCCTTTATACAAAGACAATACCGTTGCATAGCTTAATTTCGTAAAACGCACATTTTACCCGACCACAGTGAATAAATTGTTCAGGCTGTTTGAGGTGATTCAGCCAAGAGTATGCACGTTGTTGCATGATTGATCTTTGAGACTTCTTTATGTGTGAGTAATGTTGGCAAAAGAAATCGACAGAAGAATTTCAACAGTGATAGTTAATGCTTAATAAACAAATAAATAAAGGTGGTGTTTGGGAATTCTATATATGAATATATACTCATGCTAATAGGAAAAAATATCTCTTGAAAATTTGCAACTTGACATTATTCTATACACAAGTCAAAAGACGAGTCACGAGCGATTCAGTTAATCGAAATCAACTCGGAAATAGACGAGTTATTTACGAAACATAAACGGAGGTAAAACTTAAATGTTTCAGAGAATTCATGATAGAGTTGGAATTGCCTTTATCTGTGCGGTGGCGGTAATTTTTGTTATCGTGAACCTGGTCGGATAAACGGCTGGAATTTAAAAATTTTTTAACTGATGACTTTTATTGTTTATTTTGGGTGAATAAAGTGACCAATCTTAATCAAAATACAATTGATATCCGTCCATATCAACGGGCGAAAAAGTACATAATTATCGGGAATGCAATTGGCCGAGTACTAAAGCAAATTAATGAAGCGAGAATTCGACGCCAAACCATTCGCGAACTCCAGGGATTGACTGATGCTCAGCTTGAAGACATCGGTATCCCGAGATACGAAATTCGACGTGCGGTAAATGCTAGACTAATCCGCAGTGCGAATACTGAACAGGGTAGGAATGCTCGACCGCAAAGCCAGTCGAATTCCACCAAAATTGGGTCTGCAAACTATGTGAGGAAGTTAGCAGCCTAACGAAAGAATTGATCTAGTAGCTTTATCCTCCTACGATTTGGCCGTCAGCAATGGCGGCCTATTTTTTTGAATGGAAAGCTTGAGCAGAGCCCCACAAGAAATCGTTTTGAAAATTCTTTTGTTCTAAACGAAAAATTTCCACTACCTTCTAACTCTGTTCTCCCTGCGACAGAGTAGTTTTCATTGACTTACGCGTTTTTGACGTGTGCAGACCATCAAACCGTTTCGCTTCAACAATCGCGTTTTTATTGTTGAAAAAACTATCTTGAATTAAATTCGGGTTTTTTCTGAGATTCTTCCAAAACCCTGTCTATCCTGTCTCCCGTGGCATGTTGAGCTGTCCGACCATCTACTTGTGTTCGATTAGGCTTCTCAAACACGCCAACCAGACACACAACTAGTCGGTGATCGTGTTTCAACGTGAACGTGAATGGAACTCATTCACCTCTCTAGAAGTGTGAATCAACAATAACGCTGACAATCATCAGAGTCGATATGAACGTCAGGCATAAAAGTAAAACACAAGGGAGGTACAAGTGTCTGGAAGTTCAGACGAAAACACACCAACCAAAAAGAGTATCCGCGCAAATGTCCACACAGATTACTTCGAAATTCGGTTTCAAACTCAGGAACAGTTCAAATCGATCTTTGAACTCGCATTCTCAAAGCGGATACTGTCATTTTTTGATCTTGACACGATTCAGCCTGAAAGCACTCACTGGGTGCGGACGGAACCAGAACGACTCAGGGAGCGTAGAGCTGACCTGATATTGTCAGTTCGACTTAAATCTGGTGGTGATGCCAATGTCGTCATCATTGTTGAGCACAAGAGCACTCCCGACCAGGGACTGATGGAGCAGTTGAATCGCTATCACGCCATTTGTTCTGAACAGGGCAACAAGTTCATCATGCCAGTCGTCGTGTATCACGGGAAGCGACGCAGTTATCCGAAATCTTGGGAGAGCTATCATGACTATTTAAAAACGATCTATCATCCAGACTTGATCGATCTTTGTGCCAGCAGCATACAGAACTTTAAGCCTATAGTGGTCAATC
>CAZYSR010000557.1:0-5021 GCA_964649525.1 uncultured Gammaproteobacteria bacterium | reverse complement strand
GCAACTTCGTTGTTATTCAGCAACTGCTCGCGTTCCAACTCCGAGTCAGCTATCTTCTGCCTTAGCTTTGAATTTTCATCTTTTAGTTGTTGACAAAAAGCAATCAGTTCAGAGACCTTCTGCTCTAGAAGTACTAGATCTGTAGTTGAATTATCCATAGAATTTATTGTTTTATCCCATTGTAATATCAGAATAAACACTACACTTGAATTTGTCAAATCGAATATAAAAAATCGAGAAGTTGCTGAGAAGAAACGCAACAAAATCTGTGTTAGAACGCAACAAAACCTGTATTAGAAAACCGATTGGGTCGGTATGAAATCATAGTTCAATGTTGCTGAAACTCTATCATCAAATGCCGCCAATCATCGCGGGGATTACTTTGGCAAAGGCAGTTGCATTTCTTGCTGGAATCATCGTATTTTTGCTGCTCCCAAGGTTTGTGCCCGATATTGATCCGCTTGCGCGCTGGGCTCTGCTCTTCTGGTACCCAACGATTGCTGGTGTTGCAGCCGCATCCAATGTTGCTGATTTAATAGACATTAAGTTTATGCGGTGGCAATGGTGGCAACGTTCCGTTCTGATTGGAGCATGGCTGAATCTAATTGTGACACTATTCGCTTCCGACACCATGCAAGACTATTCAATGCTGGTTCACTTGAGTTTCGGTATGCTGAGTTCTCAATTCTGGTTTGTTGGCGATGGTGCAATTATCGGGCTGATCGCAGGATTCACCTCGACTAGGGTCCAACAGCGCGACGAATGAAAACGCAGATGAATTGAATGTTTAATAACTGGAGTTCAAGACCGTCTGTGGCCGAAAGTCTATTCATGAATGAATGGGAAATGACTTCGAATACAGATGTTGCAATTTGGCAACGACAATAAAATGTGTATTGAATTAAATTCTGAACAACTGAACAATTGAATGAATGCGAAACAGTTACTCCGCTTAAATCCGCTCACTGTACTGTTGTATGCACAAATTTAAGGAAACCTCATGAATCTGGGTTATATCGAAGTTGAACAAACACTCAAACTCTATGAGTCTGATGTTGATCCTGCCTATTTTCACGGCATGCTGTCGGGACTGATTTGTGCAGGAGTTGAGGGGGACGAAATTGATGACTGGCTGCCGACACTATTTTCCAATCGATTTATGGCACAGTCTGACTACGATCAATTTGCTGAGGATGTTCTGATGGCGTTTCAGAGCTTGCAGGCGGAACTGGACCAGGATGGATTTGAATTCGAAATACTGTTGCCAGATGACGAAAATTCACTCGATTACAGAGTCGGAAAGATGGGGTCGTGGTGTCGTGGATACCTCGTGGCGTTTCTCGACTATGCTGAAACTGCGATAGAAAGCCTGCCGGATGATTGTGCGGAATTTATCGATGATGTTGAACAAATAGTCAACATAGAAATTGACGATGATGAGCCGGACGAAATTCTGGACGAATCATTTGTAATGCTCGAAGAGCACCTCAGAGTCGGGGTTCAACTGGTCTATGAACATCTGAATCCCTTGCAGCATGACTGACAGCTCAGATCACTGAACAATTGTAACCATGACTGCTAATCGACGCACACAAGTACTTGCGAGCATTGGAGATGGAATTGGAATCATTCCAACCGCGCCACAACAGCGCCGCAATTCCGACGTTTTGTACCCTTTTCGACCTGACAGCGACTTCTACTATTTGACGCACTTTCCAGAACCGGAGGCGGTTGCTGTACTAGCCCCGGGCAGCAAATTCGGTGACTACATTCTTTTTTGCCGCGAACGCGACCCTAAAAAGGAAATTTGGGATGGCCGTCGCGCAGGTGTTGAAGGAGCTGTCGAACACTACAAAGCTGACTGTGCCTATGCGATTTCCAAGCTGGATGAATTCTTGCCACAATTGATGGAAGAACGCGAACGTATTTATTACCCGGTAGGTCGCTATGCTGAATATGATGAGAAGGTTGTCAAATGGCTGAATGCAGCTCGTCGCCGAGGTCGCGCTGGCATTCGATCGCCAGGTGAAATTGTCGATATAGGCCAGATTCTTCATGAAATGCGACTCATCAAGCAGCCCGATGAAATTGCAATCATAAAGCAAGCAGCAGAAATCTCTGCCAGTGCGCACCTACAGGCGATGCTGACAAGTAAACCAGGAATGACAGAGTATCAGGTGCAGGCTGAGATTGAGCACTGCTTCAGGCAGCACGGATGTGAACCGGCTTATCCGAGTATCGTTGCCTCTGGAAAAAACGCTTGCGTTTTGCACTACATTGAAAACTCTGGTGAGTTAAGGGATAGCGATTTGCTGTTGATCGATGCCGGTGCGGAACTCGATTGTTATGCCAGTGATATTACTCGCACCTTTCCGATCAATGGCCAGTTCAGCGGCCCTCAACGGGCGGTTTATGAAGTAGTGCTTGAAGCGCAAAAGCGCGCTATTGAAGCAGCCAGACCCGACAATCGGTACAGCGATGTCAATGATGCTGCTACCGAAGTTCTCGTTGAAGGGTTAATTTTGCTCGGAATTCTCAAAGATTCAAAAGATGAAGCGCTTGAGAAAAAAACTTACCAAACTTACTATATGCACAAGATTGGACACTGGATCGGTCTCGATGTACACGATGTGGGAACTTATCGCGATGAAGTCGGGTGGCGCAAGCTTGAGCCCAATATTTACATGACTATCGAACCCGGGCTGTACCTGTCACCTTCTGAAGATCTCGATTCCAAGTGGCATGGGATTGGCATTCGAATTGAGGACGATGTTTTGATCACTGAAACTGGACCCTTAATCTTGACCTCTAATGTACCAAAAGAGATCAGCGAGATCGAGCAGCTGATGTCGGACTAACCGGCAAAGGTGACTGAACCACCCATATTGATGAAAACCGACAAATACGACCTGATTATCAGCGGTGGAGGCATGGTCGGAGCAAGTCTCGCCTGCATACTGGTAGGGTATGGGTTTAAGGTTGCGCTGGTTGAGGCTGCGGCGTACTCCAGCGCCAATCAGCCAAGTTTTGATAGTCGGGCACTGGCACTCACCTACAGTTCTGGCGTTATCTTTCGAAATCTGAATGTTTGGCAAGGACTGAGCACCACTGAAGCAACGGCGATTCGACAGATTGATGTCTGCGATGCAGCGGCCGGTGGTCGGGTCCGGCTTACAGCTAAAGACGTTGGACGAGAGGCGCTGGGCTGGAATGTGCAGGCGCGTGCGATTGGCGCTCAATTGCTTGAGGTTCTCGAATCAAACGAATGCGTTTCGATATTGAGTCCGATGATTCTCAAGCAGGTCGAAATCAATGACGCGGGTGTATTGGCGATAGCAGACGACTCGGAGGGGGGAACCGGTCACCCGCTTTCTGCTAAATTGCTGGTCATTGCTGATGGTTCAAATTCAGTACTTCGGGAACAGCTAAAGTTTAAGCCGCGAAGCATTCCATATAGGCAGCGTGCACTGGTTTGCCGGGTCGAAACCGATCGGAAGAACCGAGGCAGTGCCTTTGAACATTTCACCCGATCGGGTCCGCTAGCACTACTTCCTTTTGGTGAGAATGGTTATTCGGTTGTCTGGACTCAGGAACCCGAAGATCTGGATGAAGTACTGCAGTTGTCCAGAAGCGAATTTCTGGTCAGGCTACAGACTATTTATGGTGATCGTGCAGGGCAATTCAAACAGCTTCTCGGAGAGCGCAAGGTGTACCCTCTGACACTAAGTTATCTGAAGAATTTTGTTAAACCGCGTGTCGTAGTCGTTGGCAATGCTTCGCATACAGTTCATCCAGTGGCGGGACAGGGATTTAACCTGGGTTTGCGAGGTGTCGCGGCATTAGCGCAAGTACTCAGAGACTCCCACAATCGAGGTTGGGATATTGGAAATATCGAGGTGCTGTCGAAATTTGAACGCTGGCGAAGCCAGGAAGGTGAATTTGTCACTGGATTTACTGATGGGCTGATTCAGGTTTTTGCCAATGAATACCCAGTACTGACGCCTGCACGAAATCTGGGTCTGGATTTGCTTCAATTTTTGCCACCGGCGAAGCGATGGTTGCTGGAACGGACGATGGGTATGCATGGCAGACAGCCTGATCTTGCAACAAACGAAAGGGAAAATAGCGGCAAATTTCGATGACTCGGTTCGATTTTGACATCATCGTCGTTGGTGCCGGGTCCGTTGGTCTGGCATTCGCTGCTGCTATGCGTGAATCCGGCTATCGGATTCTAATACTTGATTCGGGTGGTTCGCCACGCTTTGACGGCTCCTCTTACGATCTCAGAGTAAACACACTGAATCTGGCGTCAGAAACGTTTTTGAATGCTGTTGGTGCTTGGTCCAAGATGCAGACAAAACGGGTCAGTTCTTTTGACCGAATCAAGGTTTGGGATTCAGCGGGCGGGCGGATTCAGTTTCTGGCTGATGAAATTGGTGAAAAGCATCTGGGGTATGTGGTGGAAGCAGGTGTGGTGACGACATCGCTGGTTGAGGCTATTGAAGCGTGTGCCAATATTGAATTGAGGTTCGATGTTCACCTTCAGTCTGTGACACCGAGTGAAGACAGGGTTGAAGTGATTCTCGAGAACAACGAAAAAATCAGTAGTCTGCTTGTGGTTGGCGCCGATGGTGGCAATTCGACTGTTCGCGAATCTATTGGGTTTAGTGTATCCATATCGAGCTACGATCAGAGAGCTCTGGTCGCACAGGTGGAAGCATCTGAACCTGTAATGCAAACAGCCTTTCAGGTATTTCTACCAACTGGACCTTTGGCATTTTTACCGCTCGCTGACGGCAGTTACTCCATCGTATGGAGTGCAGAAACAACTTTTGCCGCTCAACTGCTGCAATTGACTGAAACTGGATTCGAACAGCAACTTTCAGCCGTTGCCGACTATGGTTTGGGTGATTTGCGTCTTATGAGCCAATTGGCCTCATTTCAATTGAGAAAGCTTGAAGCAGACAATTATTTTTCCAGCCGAGTCGTTCTTGCCGGCGATTCAGCACACATCATTCACC
>CAZYSR010000556.1:0-1504 GCA_964649525.1 uncultured Gammaproteobacteria bacterium | reverse complement strand
CCTACAAGGTATGGATTTCCGAGATCATGCTGCAACAGACCCAGGCGGTGACAGTAGTCCCCTACTACTTGAGATTCATTGAAAAATTTCCAGACATAGCCAGTCTGACGAACGCTTCAATTGATGATGTGCTAAATCTCTGGACCGGGCTTGGATATTATTCCCGGGCTCGCAACCTGCATCGCGCCGCTCAACTGATCGCTGATCAACATGATGGACAATTCCCTGCCAACTTTGACGATATCTTGGCACTACCAGGAGTTGGACGCTCTACAGCGGGCGCTATCTGTGCACTGGCTTACGGGCACAAAGCCCCTATCCTGGATGGCAACGCAAAACGGGTTTACGCCCGCAGTTTTTGTGTTGATGATGAGAAAGATTCACAGCGAATTCGAAGACTTTGGAAAATTGCCGATGCGTGTACTCCAGTGGAGGACTGCCAGAAATATACGCAACACATTATGGACCTCGGTGCCACCGTCTGTACGCCACGTAACCCCAAATGTGAAGTTTGTCCGGTTCGTTCACTCTGTTGCGCCAGAAGCGCAAATCTGATCGAAAAATTTCCACTTGGCAAACAACGCACTATTCGAAAGACTAATGCAGTAACTTTGGTTGTTGCCTTGGACAAATGCAACCGACTGCTGTTAGAACGACGACCACCATCTGGAATTTGGGGTGGATTGTGGAGTTTTCCGGAATACCTTGGCCATATCGATAACGTGCAGAAGTGGTTCCGACAAAATTACGCCATAAACATTTCGATAATTCATACGTGGGATTCATTTCATCATGACTTCACGCACTTCCGAATGAATATTACTCCACTACTTGTTCAAATTACAGATACTGAATTACATCGATTCCGTCAAGCAGATATTGATCTGGTTTCTCTGGACAAGCCGTTAAATCGGGGTATACCTGCTCCTGTTTTGGAACTTATTTCAAGAATCAAGTTAACTCAGTTTAATACACAATCCTGAGTTAGTACTGAAAAGGTAAAATTGTCGGTAATTTCAACTTTTGAATTCAGTTCACCATGCCAAGTACTGTCAAATGTGTCTTGCTTAAGAAGGAACTGCCTGCTTTGGCGATGCAACCATTACCGGGACCACTCGGTACCAAAATCTATCAGAACGTATCTGCAGAGGCTTGGCAACAATGGCTCAGTCACCAAACCATGCTAATCAATGAGAAGCGACTCAGTATGGGAAAGGCTGAAGATCGGAAATACCTGAGCGAACAGGTTGAAAAGTTCTTTTTTGGTGGTGATGTGGATATGCCGGCAGGCTATATACCACCTGAAGAATGAGGAACTGAATTGAGATTCGTTCATCTCACAGAACGAATCAAATAATGAAATATAGTCGTTCAACACCTCCAAATCTACTGAACGATTTTCTATAATTTTGCTTTCCGTCAGACGGCCCCACTGCCACTTTTTATCAATTTCTCGGACGAATTTGGCAAGTATCAGCTTTTCAACGTATTCGAGTAGGGGCAA
>CAZYSR010000555.1:0-2055 GCA_964649525.1 uncultured Gammaproteobacteria bacterium | reverse complement strand
TCTTTGGGCTGATAGCCCTGAGCGAGCGTTTCTGGAAAAAACATCAGGAGCGATCCTAATCTTGCTGGCGTTTTTGATTGCAATGAATATTGTTGCAGTAATAATGCGGCGCAGATTCGAGCGCCGTTGGTAACAGACGATAAATTAATAAGATTGTGAGAGATTGAGCAATGGAAAACTCAACAGAAACAACGAATAAAGAACGAATTGTTACTCGGATAGACAATACTATTTTCCAAGGAAAAGTTTCTGAATCAGACGGTGCTGAATCGAACTTGTCTCACAAGTACCGTATGACGGCCAAGAATGTCAATGTTTATTACTCGGAAATCCATGCTATCAAAAACCTGAGTTTATCGATTCGTGAAAATGAAGTGCTATCCATAATTGGGCCATCAGGTTGCGGCAAATCCACCTTTTTACGCTGCCTTAATCGAATCAATGACATTGTCGAAGGGTGTCGGATTACTGGCGAAATAATGCTGGACGGAGTAGACATTTATAGCGGCGAATTGGATGTGGTTGAACTGCGAGCTCGAGTCGGGATGGTCTTTCAGAAACCAAATCCGTTTCCAAAGTCAATTTACGACAACATTGCTTATGGACCACGCTTGCATTCGATGGTAAGTTCCCGTGAAGAAACCGATGAGGTAGTTTATTCCTGTCTCAGGCAGGTTGGTCTGTTATCGGAAGTAGAAGATCGAATTAACAATTCTGGAACGGAACTGTCTGGTGGTCAGCAACAGCGACTCTGCATTGCTCGGGCGTTGGCAGTCAAACCAGATGTCATTCTTATGGATGAACCTTGTTCCGCTTTGGACCCAATTGCGACAGCGAAAATTGAAGATCTGATAGATGAACTAAGAACACAGTATTCTATCGTCATCGTTACACACTCGATGCAACAAGCTGCACGTGTATCTCAGAGAACAGCTTACTTCAATCTCGGAGATCTGATTGAGGTGGGTGACACGGGTGAAGTATTCACTAATCCAAAGCATAAACTTACAGAAGACTATATCACTGGACGAGTTGGTTAACCGTTCTGATACAAGTATCGCTACACTTATATTCTTGATCAACCGCCTTCAGTGAAATTGTGAGTTGCACTTCCTGCGGAATTCACTTGTGCAAAGGAAATCCGTCAAATTGGATAAACCAGGAATTTAACAAGCGAAGTTCATCGAAATCCCGGTTAGACTAGCCAGTCTCAAACCGACTTGGACTAAACCGACCCCCATCTTTCGACCTCTAATATTCTCCCCTGATTGTCAGCCAGATATTGTTGGAGATAAATTTCTCACATCTCTCAAATGACTGCAGAATTGTTGCAGTTAGTCGTTCTGCAATTGCATAAGTCAAGAACTAAAAATTGTTTATGTGATGTGCGATTCCAAATTTAATGTATAAACAAAGAAACCAGATGATTTATCTGAAGAAATAATTTCGGAGTCGACGAAATGTCTGATCACTCAACCGCTCAAAATGACATCCCCGCACTTCAAGTCGAAGAAATTCATAAAAGCTTTGGTGCAATTGAAGTTCTGAAGGGAGTCTCCCTCACCGCCAATGATCACGATGTAATTTCAATTTTGGGAAGCAGTGGTTCAGGGAAGAGCACGTTTCTTCGCTGTATCAACATGCTGGAATTTCCAACTTCTGGCAGCGTTCGTGTCAAGGGCGAACTGATCGAAATGAAAAATCAGAAAGACGGCTCCATAGCTCCTTCGGACCGGAAACAGGTTGACAGAATTCGTTCCAAGTTGGCAATGGTGTTTCAACAATTTAATCTGTGGTCGCACATGACAGTGATTCAAAATGTCTATGAGGCACCAGTGCATGTTCTGAAAATTCCGAAGAAGGAAGCGAAAGAACATGCTGAAGCGGTATTGGAGCGTGTCGGACTGATTGATCGTAAGGATTACTACCCTGCACATCTGTCAGGCGGACAGCAGCAACGCGCGGCAATTGCGCGGGCACTTGCCATGAAGCCAGATTTGATGCTGTTTGATGAACCAACCTCAGCTTTGGACCCTGAGTTGGTTGGAGAAGTTC
>CAZYSR010000554.1:0-2227 GCA_964649525.1 uncultured Gammaproteobacteria bacterium | reverse complement strand
CTTTACGGTTCCGATAAAGTCGAAGACGGACGACTTTATCGGGCGAGATGCGTTGATCAAACGAAAGGAAAATGCGCAACGTAAACTGGTTGGACTGGACATCGACGGACGCGAAGCAGTCGGAGGCGGTGATGGCGTATTTACCGGCCGCCAGAAAGTTGGAGAAATCACAAGTGCTTGCATTTCACCGATCCTTGGCAAATCAATTGCTCTCTGCAGGATGAATATCGAATATGCGGATATCGGAACTGAAATCGAAATTGGCAAACTCGATCACCATCAAAAGCGTATTCCTGCAGTCGTTGTTCCCTTTCCGCACTTTGATCCGGAAAAGAAACGCGTACGTGGCCTGTACGACTGAATTTAGTTTAGTACTTCTGCGGTAGCGGCATTAGTCAGGTCGCTACCTTTGCTCTCTAGCAGAATTAGATCGAACTGAAAATTTAAGTAAAGGGTTCGAAGAAACCAACCACAAAGTCAAATCCCAAGATAAGCCTTTTTTACATGCTCATTGTTGGCTAGACTTTGGGCGCTCCCATCGAGGGTAATCTTGCCATTTTCGAGAACATAGCCGTGCTCGACAGTTTTCAGCGCCAAGTCGGCATTTTGCTCAACAAGTACTACCGTTACACCACTTCGATGAATCTCCTGCAGGATCAGACTGATTTCCTGCACAATCAGCGGAGCTAATCCCAGTGATGGCTCGTCAAGCAACAGAATCTTGGGCCTCGACATCAGCGCCCGACCAATTGACAACATCTGCTGTTCACCACCACTCAATGTCCGGGCCTGTTGACCAATTCGCTCTTTCAGTTTTCCAAAATGGGAGAAAACCGACTCCAAATCCTGACTGATCCGCTGCTTGTCTTTATAGATGTATGCACCTAGCATCAGATTTTCCAAGACAGTGAGATCTTTGAACACGCGCCGGCCCTCAGGCACATGTGCGATTCCACGGGCTAGCAGTTGGTCAGCTTCGATGTGATCAACCCTTTCTCCGTCCAGCAAAATTTCACCAGAACTGGGCTTGACCAGTCCCGAAATGCTACGTAGGGTGGTGCTCTTACCTGCCCCATTTGAGCCGATTAGTGTGATTGATGAACCGGATGAAGCGGTAAAGCTGATGCCTCTCAGAGCTGCGACGTTGTGGTAGTTAACCACCAGATCGTTAACTACGAGTTCCATGCTTCAACTCCCACCCAAGTAAGCTTGAATCACATTTGGATTATGTCGCACCTGATCTGGCGTACCGTCATCAAGCACCGTACCAAAATTCAGGACAACCAGTCGGTCACATAGTCCCATCACAGCTTTCATGTTGTGCTCTACCAGCACTATTGAGATCCCTGACTCGCGAACGCGCTCAGTCAGTTCCATCATATGTTGAGTTTCTTCCTGATTCATACCTGCAAACGGCTCATCCATTAGAAGCAAACTCGGCTTCGCAGCAAGAGAAATGGCGACCGCCAGTGTACGCTGCAATCCAAGTGGAAGCTCCGCTGCCAGTTGATTTTTCCTATCAGACAAACCCATGAATTCGAGAACATCAGTCGTGGCTTCAAGCGCTTCATTTTGCTTTTGGCGATCAAGACCCAGTACAGCAGAAATGATGTTCGTGTGAGCCTGCTTATGTGTACCAATCAGGACATTTTCGAACACTGTCAGTTCTTGAAACAGTGTTGTTTCCTGAAATGTTCGCACTACCCCGGCCGACGCGATTCGCGAGGGCCTCTGGTTTGTGATGTTATTACTACGAAACAGGACCTCTCCACTGGTTGGTGACAGAAATCCGGCAATCATTTTGAATGTGGTACTTTTGCCAGCGCCATTTGGCCCGATAAGGCCGCGAATCTCCCCCTCATTAACAGAAAAGTTCACATCATCGACAGCCAGCAGTCCGCCAAATCGCATCGTAAGGTGTTTGACCTCAAGAATTGGTGTCACGTTGCACTCTCTCGATTTGCCCGGAATTTCTGCTTAATCTTCTGCGGTAAGCTCTCAAGTCCGCCAGGCAGGTAAAGAATGAAGAAGATTAAAGTTGCACCATAAATTGCTGGTCGCAGCTGTTCCACGCCGCGCAAAATCTCATCCAGAACAGACAGCACAACAGCTCCGATAATTGCTCCATAAAACGTTCTATATCCGCCAACAATCACCCAGATCAGAATAAAAACCATAAAGCCGATATCAAACTGTTTTGGAGCGACTGTTCCAATGTAGTGAACTT
>CAZYSR010000553.1:0-4724 GCA_964649525.1 uncultured Gammaproteobacteria bacterium | reverse complement strand
GCTGGATTGATCATTAAGGAATTGCGAGCTCGAATGGATATTTCCTCGGTGCTTGTGATCTGTCCAAAAGCATTGGTTTCTGAACGAAAATGGGTTGTAGAGATGAAGCGTTTCGATGAACATTTCGAGTCATTGAACGGTCGAACATTGCGCCGTTGTCTTCAGGAAACACACTTAGAAGGCGAATGGCCGGATCGCCATTCTAAGGTGATCATTCCTTTTTCCTTGTTCAATTACGATTTGCTCTATGGAATAAGAGAAAAGGGTTCGCGGGCTAGCGAGGGATTGCTTGATCTCGATCCGCCACCCAAGTTTGATCTTGTCATCGTCGATGAAGCGCACCATATCCGCAACACCGATACCTATCTTCACCAGGCAGTGCGGTACTTCTGCGACAATGCTCAAGCGGCTGTTTTTCTTACGGCCACACCAGTACAGCTTGGAAGCCATGATCTCTTTTCCCTGTTGAATGTTTTACGCCCGGATCTCATTATCGATCAGAGCAGCTTTCAAGAAATGGCCGCCCCAAATAGATTTATTAACGAGGCAGCAATTCATTGCCGTGCCGCGGATAGCCGTTGGCAAATTAAAGCGCGTGCTTGTTTGGGCCGAGCAGCACAAACCGAATGGGGACGTTTCTTCCTGCGTGAAGAACCAGCCTTCCAAAATATTTATGATCGTTTAGCGGAAAATCAAATCAACAAAATTGATCGAATCGATATCATTCGCTCACTTGAAGAACTCTATACTTTCAGTTCGATGATCAATCGAACTCGCCGTCGAGATATCGGGGAATTTGCAACTCGACAACCTAAAACCCTAACTGTCGAATTCACCTCCGACCAGCGTCGTTTGCATGACGATTTACTTGAGGTGGTCAGCCACATTTTGGAACGCACTAATAGACAGCAAAATGTTAAGTTCATGATGACTACCCTCCGCCGCCAGACGGCGAGCTGCCTTTACGGTCTCTCCCCATTTTTGCGCGACCTCCTTGCCGGCAAACTCGACAGTCTTGGCCCATCGGAAGATCCAGATAGCGAGAGGATTGTCGACGCTGCGTTCATTGCCGAGGTCAAAACGGATATAGAAGAACTTATTGAACGGGCCGACGGACTCGATCCTCACGATCCCAAGATCCAAGAACTTATCAGTATCTTGCAAGACAAAGGCGGGATGGAGAACAATAAGGCACTAGTCTTTAGCACCTTTCGGCATACGCTAGCCTATATCGCAAGGTATGTCGCAGATGCTGGCTTGCGTTACGGGCTTATCCACGGAGGTGTCACGGATAGGGAACGATCAGAGTTGCGTCAGCGTTTCGCTCTGCCGAAAGACGATTCTGAAGCGTTGGACGTGTTGCTTTCCTCGGAAGTTGGTAGCGAAGGTCTTGATTTCCAGTTCTGCGATCTGCTGATTAATTATGATCTGCCGTGGAATCCAATGCGCATTGAGCAACGTATCGGGCGTATTGACCGCTATGGTCAGCAAAATGAAAGTATTGCCATTGTCAACTTTGTGACACCAGGAACGGTAGATGCTGACATTTATGAACGCTGTCTAATGCGTATTGGTGTATTTCATCATTCGGTTGGAGGTAGTGAGGAAATTCTTGGTGAAGTTACAAAAGAAATATATACTATTGCCGAGAGTTTTACATTAACGCCAGAACAGCGTGCCGAGCGTCTGCAACAGCTTGGTGATAACAAGGTTCGACAAATCCAAGAAGAAGCCGTATTGGAAGAAAAACAAGCAGAACTGTTCGGTCTTTCGGTTCCTAACCAATCTTGGCGTGATAAAATTACAGAAGCCGAAAGTTTTTGGCTATCTCCCAAGGCATTGCAACGTTGTGTATCCGTCTATCTTTCTAATATTACGAATACCACTACGGGATTTCTGCTAGATGATAAGCCACTTAAAAGACTACGGCTTAACGAAAATATTCGAACCAGAATGCTTAATGATTTTCGCCATTCGTCTCATTCGACAGACCCTGTTGGTCGTCAATGGGAAAAATGGCTAAAAGGAACTGACCCACTGTTGCTAGTCACATTCGATCAGGAAGTTGCTGTAGCTGAACCAAGAGTGGTCTATCTCAATGTCCTTCATCCCTTGGTGCGGCAGGCTGCGCATCATCTGCAACATTCCGAGCCCGCACAGACCAACTTGACCGTGTCAACCATGAACATCCCCCCTGGCGTTTACCATTTTTCCCTTTATCAATGGAGCGAAATCGGTTTGCGGAATAATGATAAACTTGTGGCAGTTACTTCAGATACAAAACTCGATAGCATTTTTATGCCTCTATTAGAGATAGCAACAGAATCACCAACTAGGATATCGCGTGACGAAGCTGTAATAACCCAGCTTAAAAAGCAGCATTACGATAGGTGGCGCGTTGCTCGTGCAGACCATATGGCTGAAAACCGGAATATAGTTCAGCATCGTGAGCGGAGTCTTGGAGTTAGCCACCGTGCTCGCCAGAAACAGCTAATGGATCAGCTTGATAAAGCAATGAACGAAAAAATACATCGAATGAAGAAAGCTGAATTGAATCGCGCCAATGCCGATTATAAACACCGAGTAGAAGAATTGCAAAAGCTGGCAGACAGAGCTGACATCCATACTACTTTGATAATGACAGGCACGCTCGAAGTGACGAAGGGAAGCTAGCCGTGAGCATTATCAAGACAATTCGCCAAGAACGAAAACCTCTTGCTATAGTTCTAGAGAAACATTCTGGCATTCGGAAACTTTTTGGAGAGCATCTCTATGTTAACGTCGCCCATTTCATCTTCGAATTACTTCAGAATGCCGAAGATGCGAGAGCCTCTGAAGTTGCCTTTGATCTTTTCCCAAATGAGCTCATATTCAAACATAACGGACGGCCATTTGAGGAAGTTGACATATGGAGCATCACCGATATTGGAAAGAGTAGTAAAGCAGGAGATGAGAATAAAATCGGGCGTTTCGGCATTGGCTTCAAGGCTGTATTTTCTTATACGGAAACACCCTATATCTGGTCACCGACTTATTCCTTTAAGATTTCTAAAGTAGTGCTTCCGTGGGAACTTCCGATGGATTTAACGCTTGGTGATTGCACAAAATTTAAGATACCGTTCAATTCCCATAAGAAACCACCCCACCAAGCATTCTCAGAAATTCAGAGTGAACTTGAGAGATTATCTGATAAAACTCTGTTGTTCTTGTCTCATATTCAAAAAATTCAATGGCGGATCAAAGACAGCAAGAAGGGATGTTTAATTCAAAGCTTGCATCCGGATCAGCATGTGGAAATTTGTCGACAAATAGATGATGGGTCTAAAAAAAGTTCTCACTTTCTCCGCTTCACCGCGCTAGCCGATGGATTCGAGAGTCAGTACATTGCTGTTGCCTTTGAGCTTGAACCACGACTAGGGAACACTCCCTCAAAAGCTCGTTCCTCATTAGACGAACAATTCCACATTGTTCCAGCTAGCCGTGGATGCATTGCAGTTTACTTTGAGGCGAAGGAGTCGAATCTTCGTTTTCATCTTCACGCACCTTTTGATCCAGATCTTGACCGAGCTGGCATCAAAGATACACCTTTGAACAAGTTGCTTTTTCAACAACTTGCCAGACTCACGGCGCAATCCTTGCATACAATCCTTGATCTTGGATTTCTTGACCGAGACTTTCTTGCTGTATTACCGAACAGCCAAGATAATATTTCTGATCAATGTGAACCTATACGAGAAGCCATCGTCAATGCGATGAAAGAACAACCGTTGACTCCAAAGCATGCCGGGGGGCATGCACCAGCTAACCGGTTACTTCAGGCAGAAACCGGATTAAAGAACTTGCTGAATCACGACGATCTCTGCTTTCTTCTCAATGAGCGCGATGACGGATTTGACTGGGTGATCGCAGCAGAAAAGAAATCCGACTGGTTCTTGCAGGATCTTGATATCGAACAATGGGATAGCGGACAATTTGTACAAATCTTGAACCGAAATTTGAGCAAAGTATGGAGTTTGAACGAATCGTTTATCGATTGGATGCATCGGAAATCAAATGAATGGCATTATCATTTATATGATTTTTTGCAACGGCAGTCAAGAGATGAATTGTATTATCTCGAAGATATGTACATCGTCCGGTGTTCAGACGGCAAGTACAGGTTAGGTGGCGAATGCTATTTTCCTACTCCGGAAGTTCAGGATGATCCAATTCATCCACGTGTGGTGAAGGGCACCTTCATGAATAGCAAAAACAAGAACAAGCGTAAGAAATCGGCAGCTAGGGAATTTCTTGAGAGCATTGGAGTTCGTGAAATAGGAAAACTGCAGCAAATTGAAGCTATTCTTAAACGGCAATATGCTGATTCTTCTCATGTCCCATGTTGGAAAAATTACGAATCAGATTTAAGGCTTTTCATTGAATTAGTTGAGGAAGATAGAGATAACTGTGAACTTTTCCAAAACTATTTTATTTTTCAATGTGCTGATCAATCATGGTCCCAGCCTGGGGGTGTTTATCTAGATGTTCCGTATCAACGTACAGATTTAGAAGCTTACTATAGTCGCTGGGGAGCTAAATCAGAACGTGTAGGATTATCTATCAATTATCAAAATTTTGATATGCGTGAGCAATTCATCAAATTTGCTCAGATATGCGGTGTCGCCAACCGATTGGAGATTAAAGAGATCAGTTGCGAAAATAATCCCAAAAAAGAATACTTGTAC
>CAZYSR010000552.1:0-3078 GCA_964649525.1 uncultured Gammaproteobacteria bacterium | reverse complement strand
GTATTGTCGGAATTCAGTCACATTGACAGCAGTTTGAAACGATTATCAAATACTGGAGTTCGAGCCAGAAACCAATAAAAATTCAAGAATACCGAAAGAGTAGTTCATTACAACCATTAGTTTGAGGAAACAAAGTGGCCGTACAACAAAGAAAAAAGTCCAAATCAATGCGTAATATGCGTCGATCACATCACGCACTTAGCAAGCCAACTCTGTCGATTGAACCAGAGACTGGCGAATTGCACAGACGTCACCATGTTTCCAATGATGGTTATTATCGTGGCAAGCGGGTTTTGCCGGAAGAACTGATCTCGGACGAGGACGAATAGTAACCGAACTTAAATCCCGCTGGTAATTTGATTCAAATTCCGCCTCAACGAGGCTGGCTGACTTAACATGGTAAATTCCATTGCGGTCGATGCGATGGGCGGGGATTTCGGGCCGCAAGTTACAGTGCCTGCCACCATCGCTGCGCTGTCCGACGCCGATGACTTGCAGTTTGTGTTGGTTGGAGACCAGGTACAACTCGAACCGCTGATCGACCAGCACAGCCACACAGACTCCTCTCGCATCAGAATTCATCATGCTTCCGAAACGGTTGCGATGGATGACTCACCAACTTTCGCGCTCCGCAGGAAGAGAGACTCCTCAATGCGTGTCGCTATGGATCTTGTCAAATCAGGTTCAGCCAGTGCCTGCGTCAGTGCCGGAAACACAGGTGCACTGACTGCAATTGCTCACGTTATTCTGCGACCCCTGCCAGGAATCCACCGTCCCGCTATTATTGGACAGATTCCAACTGTCGACGGATTCGTCAACGTTCTGGACCTAGGTGCAAATGTTGAGTGCTCAGCTCATGTACTGTTTCAATTTGGCGTTATGGGCGCTACGTTCGTCAAATACATGCAAGGCATTGAAAAGCCGAAAGTTGCGCTATTGAATATCGGTATTGAAGAAATTAAAGGCAATCAAACCAGCAATGATGCTGCTGCGCTGTTTGAGGCGAGTGAACTGAATTATCAGGGATACATAGAAGGTGATAGAATTTTTTCTGGCGATGTGAATGTGATCGTTTGTGACGGATTTTCTGGCAACGTGGTCATTAAGACCGGTGCAGGAGTTTCACATTTTATTCAGAGTACTTTGCGTGAAGAGTTCGAGAGAAGTTTCATGAGCAAATTGGCGGCGCTGGCTGCTCGACCAGCATTCAGACGCACTAAAAATAGAATTGATCCAAGGGTTTATAACGGTGCAGCACTAATTGGATTGACTGGATCAGTCATCAAAAGCCACGGAGCGGCAGATCAGCTGGCATTTCAACATGCATTGCGTAAAGCGGTGAATGAAGTCAAAAATAAAGTGCCTGAAAGAATCAATGAACAGATATCTGTTCTTGCTGCGAGTTCCTTGTGAGTTTCTCAAAAATCATTGCAACTGGAAGCTATTTGCCGAGTGGTGTCGTCACCAACTATGACCTTGAAAAAATGGTTGATACCAGTCATGATTGGATCTATTCAAGAACTGGCATCGAACAACGACATATCGCGAATCCCGATGAAACTACTTGCGATCTGGCAGAACAAGCAGTTTATGCCGCAATGGAATCAGCTCGCTTTGATGCCTCTGATATTGATCTAATTGTTGTCGCTACAACCACGGCAGACCAAGTATTTCCCAGTACCGCTTGCATATTACAGGAGCGTCTGGGTATCCGAAATTCACCTGCGTTTGATGTGCAGGCAGTATGTGCCGGATTTTTATATGCCATTGATATCGCCGATAAATTTATTCGTACCGATTGTGCAAGCCGGGCATTGGTTATTGGCGCAGAAACTTTCTCCCGAATTATCGATTGGACAGACCGAACAACATGTGTATTATTTGGCGACGGGGCAGGTGTTGTCGTTTTGGAGGCCTCGAGCACGCCTGGAATCCATTCCACCCATCTACGGGCCAACGGTACATACAAAGACCTGTTGAGTGTGCCGGTAGGCGTTTCCCGAAATTTCGATCAGGTTATTAACGGTTCCGCCTATACACAGATGCAGGGGGGTGAAGTGTTCAAAATTGCTGTTAAATGTATGGAACAAATTGCGGTCGAAGCACTCGAGGCCAACGCAGCAGTTGTTGATCAGGTTGACTGGTTGATACCGCATCAGGCAAACATTCGAATAATTACTGCAACAGCCCGACGATTGGGTATATCGATGGAGAAGGTAATCGTTACAATAAATCAGCATGGAAACACTTCGGCTGCCTCAATTCCTCTTGCTTTGGATACAGCCGTTCGCGATGGGCGAATAAATGCCGGCGACACTATTTTGATCGAAGGTTTTGGTGGCGGATTTACCTGGGGTTCCGCATATTTGACATTCTAGAATGACTGATCTTCTGTCTGACAAAATTTGTTTGGTAACTGGTGCGACCCGAGGAATTGGTCGTGCTGTGGCTGAGTCTTTAGCGGCCGAGAGTGGGGTAGTCATTGGCACGGGCACAACTGACAGTGGAGCGGCTCAAATTACCGAATTTCTGAAAACTGCAGGAGCGTCAGGGGAGGGGATGCGTCTGGATGTCAACGATGTCGATTCTATTGTCGAACTCCACACGAAAATTCAAGAAAAGTATGGTGCCGTGAGTGTTCTAGTCAATAACGCAGGTATCTCTCGAAACAACCTTGTGATGCGGATCAAGGATGCAGAGTGGGAAGAGATAATTGAGACAAATCTCAATTCTGTATACAGAATGTGCAAGACGTTTATGCGAGGAATGATGAGGCAGCGATACGGAAGGATTATCAATGTTTCTTCCGTTGTCGGACACATTGGCAATATTGGACAGGCACACTATTCAGCCTCAAAGTCTGCAATACTGGGCTTTTCAAAGTCCCTCGCTATGGAAATTGCTACCCGAAATGTGACCGTAAATATGATTGTGCCTGGGTTCATTGACACAGACATGACCAGTGAACTTGATGAGAGGGTGCACGAAAATTTGCTTAGCAATATCCCAATGGGACGTATGGGGCAACCCGAGGAAGTCGCCAATGCTGTAGTTTTTCTTGCATCATCGCAAAGCTCT
>CAZYSR010000551.1:0-1997 GCA_964649525.1 uncultured Gammaproteobacteria bacterium | reverse complement strand
ATATTATGAAATATAACAGATATTATTTAATTTTGCAGATATTATTCAAGAAATTTTTAATTGGGAAGAATCCGTATTGCTCTCAGACACTATGTTCAGCCGTACAGTCGTCCCGGTTTCTGCAGACACAGCAATGGCTTCGACAACTTCCAGTGAACGCATGCCTTCGACCCCCGATACCAACGGCGACTCTATACCTTTGATAACTTTGATAAAGTTTTTCATTTGCATGGTAAGGGGATCTTGCTTACAGTAGGGCAGTGGGTCGGCATATATCGGTGTCCACCAATCTGGTTCCGCAGCATAGCGCCAAAGGCTCATATCTGGAAGGGACAATCCTCCTGTGGAGCCTCCAATGAGATAACAACTTTGATTTGTAGCTGGATAAACCGGGTTTTCGTGCGCGGTAAGCTCCCAACTCCAGGGTGCTACGATACTGTCGGATACCGAAATAGTAGCGACAGCACCCGATTCGAAAGTCAGGATTGCAGTGGCGAGGTCTTCGTTTTCGAATCCTCGAACAGAAGGGACTGCAATGGCCTGAACAGTACTGATTTCCCCACAGAAATAACGCAGTAAATCGACATCGTGCACTAGATTGACTGAAATAGGACCCGCACCTTTACGCGTCCGCCAAGGTGCAACTTCAAAGTAGTGATTCGGTTTGTACAACCAGCAACTCGCCTGAACCGCACGTATATCACCAATTTCACCGCGCGTTAATGCCTCTTTTGCCGCCTGTGCCGCACCACTGTGACGTCGATGATGTCCAACGAGTATAGGAACACTGGCAAACTCCGCTGCATCAATCAAAGTACGCGCTTCTGATGATGTTACAGCAATTGGTTTTTCAATCAGAATTGGACAGCCTTTGGCAATACAGGCAAGACCCTGCTCAACATGAAGCGGTGTGGGGGTTGCGAGAATCACACCATCTGGTGTCATATGAGAAAACATTTCCGATAACGTTGAGAAAACCGGCACTCCAGTTTTGATCGCTTGTGTGTGGTTCGCTTCATTCGGCTCTACAATTCCGGCGATCTTCAAATCAGAAAAATCGCGCAGAACTTCTACGTGCCGTCTTCCAATCAAACCAAAGCCAATCACTACTATGCGCGTCTTGTCTGTCACTTCCTGCATCCTTTTTGATATTCGTTTTAGATCCTCGATAACTTTTCAGCTTATTCTCATCAGAGTCTTCCATGTGCTTACGCATATTCAACTTGCGTTGTGCTGTGAAACTGCATTCAACCATGTTTTTAATCAGTGGTTTGACAGGGTTGCAAAAAACACGGCCAATCGCAAAATCTGCGTTCATGGATTCAACAGACCTGGTACTGAATTCTTACATGCCTACGCATGCGTTTCGTCTCAATGAACATCAGGCAAAGGATTCAAATTCCCCCGATAGCTTTCTTATCCATCGTGCGATCTTATGAAAATGTACCAGCTGAAATCTGACTATCCTGTGCAGCTCGTGCAAATTACTTATGGGTTTGTTTTACCTTCACTAGGCTTTCACAAAGTCAATGAATGGAATTTGCTACAGATTTCCTTTTTCATATGAGAGGTGTCAATCAAAATACACAAACTTCGAATATTATCCGATATTATTAAAGATTATCGGATTATTATGACATCATATTTGATTTTCAATCATCGTGGGTTGAGGCTTTCAATTCAAATATCATATACTTTTACCTAAATTGTGCTAAACAGGGAAGTATCGGACGGAATTTTCAACAGAATGGCTAGGTCAGTAAACGTAGTTGGTTCTTCGACATATCAAAGAATCAAGCGAGATATCATTTTTGGTGAACTTGCTCCAGCATCCCGGCTGAAGTTGGATCGGTTGCGCGAGCGTTATGGTGCAAGCGTATCAACTCTGCGTGAAACCCTGAGTCGCTTGGCGAGCGAGGGATTTGTCGATGCCCAGGACCAACGTGGGTTCCTTGTCACACCAATATCTCGGGATGATTTGATCGAGATTGCAAATC
>CAZYSR010000550.1:0-2068 GCA_964649525.1 uncultured Gammaproteobacteria bacterium | reverse complement strand
TTAATTTCTTCAGAATTAAAACTGGAGAGGTCCGGTGTGAGACAAATCTGACCACCGCACAACTCTCGTGCCAGGTGCATCATGTGAGGTAACTGAGTGCAAGCTAAAACGCGCCCTGTATACAGTAAAGATGGGTTTGGCATCAGCAGTCCTTTGGGGCTGACTTGAGCCTCAGCAATCGCCGCAGTGAGGTGTGCATTGATGCCTTCGCGATAGCAGACCAATTGAGCAATTTTCTCTCGAACCGCCTGCTGCTTGTCAAGACCAGTTTGACGGACATTCAACAGTGCTGTTCCAATCAGCATGTCCGCAGTTTTTTGGATTCTCTGAACAAATGCAAACGCACTGTATCGATGCAGTGTCGCGCGAATAAAAGTCGCCGCTCGCGTATGCTGGTAGAACAGAACATCTTCCCAGGGAATCAGCACGTTATTGAAAATCATCATGCTGTCAATTTCATCAAATCGGTTTGCAAGGGGATAGTCTTCGCTCGCCCCTCTGCCGACAAAACCGGTGCGACAAATATGAATGAGTCCTTCAGCATTCATCGGCACGATCGCACCCACCGCATAGTCTGATAGCTTCTGATCGCCCCAGTTCGCAATAGTGGGTTTAACGAAGGCCTGCTCTGCATACGCCGATGCAGTTTCATACTTCGCACCGCGTACTACAATCCCCGCATCAGTTTCTTTCACCACGTGAAGCAGCATGTCCGGATCCTGATCCTGTGGACGCTTGGAACGGTCCCCTTTGGGGTCCGTGTTCGCAGAAACGTGAAACACGTCTTCACGAATTACACGGTCGATGTGATTCTTGATGTTTTCGGCAAACTGAGGATCGATTTCAGCCAGCACATCACTACCATCATAAAGCGACCACATCTCACCGACCGTTTCATCACCGACGCGAGTCACCACACCACAAATTTCGTCCAGTACTGCATCAACACCTCGTCGACGTTTGTACCAGTCTTCGCGCACATAAGGCATCTTCAGAAGTTCGGCAAAACTTTCTCCCTGATCGTCGGTGTAGCTCAGAAGGTCTCGATACTTTTCACGATGTGGCATATCAAATATGGTGGCGCGAACATCGACCAGTGGTTTAAACGCTGGATGATTTGCAACATCATCTACGCGCTGTCCTTCCATCCAGACTACTCGCCCATCTCGTAAGGACTCCCTATACTCCTGTCCCGTTCGTAACATACGCCTTGTACCTATTGAAAAATGAAATCTACCTAATTAACAGCGGGATTCAAAACCCAAATCGCAAAAGTTGACTTAGCATCTCGTAAA
The DNA here is from genome assembly GCA_964649525.1 of uncultured Gammaproteobacteria bacterium. Lineage (GTDB taxonomy): Bacteria > Pseudomonadota > Gammaproteobacteria > Arenicellales > JAJDZL01 > JAJDZL01. Next base: position 773 of record CAZYSR010000550.1, on the reverse strand, counting down.
AAGGTGAAATATAGCATATATGAACGACACTGTTTTTGTCGGACTTATGGTTGGAAGCTGTGCTTTACAACGAAAATTTCGAGTTGTAAAAAGAGGGATATTCAGAAGCAGTGGAGGCAGTAATATTTTTAATCGGGGACACCTTCAGATTCAATTGTATGTAGGGAATTAAGGTCAATGCCTCCGTTTCGGGTGATTGTTTAAGTCGGTGTTTTTGACGAAATCACTCAAGTTTTCGATGCGTTTGACTCGTATTTGACCGCATCGATTGGAATGTCGCTGAACTGCTGTTTCAGCGAAAAATGTACAAAATTAGGGGTGTTCGCACGGCGAACACCGACAAAATCCAGCAACTGTGGATAATCGCCGGGTCATATTCATGATTGCGTAAACTGCGTCGATTCTTTCGAATTCGTTGTCTACTGTACATTCCCTCAGTTCTTACAGCGTATCATAATTCTCGGTTCTCAATCCCAAATTTCTGTCGAGCAAGATTGAAGAATATTGAATCTGGCAGAAAAAACCTGCGGATGATTCCTTGAATTTGACACAGCGCATCAATCTGAACGATGCTTAACCCCGTAAGATCGCTGATTTTCTGAGTAGTCATTCCATCTGCAATCATTTTCGCAGCGATTTCATAACTCTTCACTTGCCGACCTTCCTGCCGACCTTCAATAAGTCCTTCGTTGAGACCTTGATAATAAGCACCGCCTACGGTGCCAGGTTCTGTAATCCAGAGCCACTCTTTCTTGATTTTTTCCACAATTTCG
>CAZYSR010000549.1:0-2871 GCA_964649525.1 uncultured Gammaproteobacteria bacterium | reverse complement strand
TCCATCTGCCACGACTGCGCCGCACCTTTTGAGATGACATCCAAAACAAGTTTTTCATCAAGACCTACTTTGGTTGCAAAATTCAAGGCCTCAGACAAACCCTGAATCACGCCAGCAACGGTGATCTGATTGACCATTTTTGTGAGTTGTCCCGATCCAACTGGTCCCATCAGAGTTACCGCACGTCCATAACTTGACATCACGGGTGCTACTCGGTCGAATACTTCTTTCTCACCACCTGCCATAATGGTTAGCACGCCATTCTCGGCACCAGCCTGCCCCCCTGATACCGGTGCATCGATGAAGTGAATACCGGACTCAGCAGCAGCCTCTGATAACTTTCTTGCAATACTGGCGGATGCAGTGGTGTGATCAACAAATACCGAACCGGGTTTCATAGTCGAAAACGCACCATTCTCCCCACAGCAAACTTTCTCGATATCAAAATCATTACCGACACATGCGAACACAACATCCGCATTCTCTGCTGCAGCAGCCGGGGTCGGCGCTGTTGTTCCTGAGTGTTCTTCCGACCATGCCGCAGATTTTTCAGATGAACGGTTGTAGACGCAGACCTGGTAGCCATTACTGGCAAGATGTCCGGCCATTGGATAACCCATTACTCCGAGCCCGAGGTAGCTGGTCCGAATTGATTTTTGGTCTGCAGTTGATGTCATAACATAATCCTCACGTTAGCTGGTTATGGAAATTCCGCAATGTGGCAAAGAAAACGTGAAATTATAAAATCATTATTTTTGTGCAGTGCAACATAAAATGATGTATTATTAGACCCATACAATAGATGATTTTGTATATTATCAATATGTTAATGGATATTTGTGCTTGCGTAGAATTTACCAATCTTATCTTGCATACCGCAACAAATGATTTTGCAGTCAGCAGGCATCTTTCGCAATAGTCACTATATTGACAAAACAAAAACTAACTGATTTGACAAGAGAACGAAGTTGTCCGAACTCAATTCAAATTCTATTTGTATACGTCTTGCCGAGATTAAAGATGTATCAGTCATCGCAGAATTTACGCGTCGTATAGCCTCCGAAACAGAGGATGTTACACTTGAACCGGAAACTGTATTGAGCGGTGTGGCAAATGCGATGCATCAGACTCAATATGGATTTTATGTTGTTGCGCAGAGCGGTGGTGAAGTCATTGGCTGTCTGATGGTAACCTATGAGTGGAGCGACTGGCGAAACGGGCTACAATGGTGGTTGCAGAGCGTTTACGTTGATCCAGCTTACCGCGGTCTTGGCGTATTCAAAAAACTGTTTAGTTTTGTTGTAGAACTTGCAAAAGATGAACACAATGTCTGTGGCATCCGACTTTATGTTGACAAGTCGAATGCCATCGCTATTTCTACTTACCAAGCACTTGAAATGACTCCCACACAATATCTTGTGTATGAGTTGCCCTTGCGTGATTAACCCCTTACCTAGGTGGGATCTAGGTAATTAACGACATTCTTTCAGGAGAAAAACAGTGTTAGGAAATGAAGTTGTAATTTTAGATGGAGTCAGAACTGCAATTGGAGACTACGGTGGCGCACTTAAGCCAAAGTCTGCATGTGAGTTAGGCGCGATTGCAGTGAAAGGCGTCTTGGAAAGAACCGGTGTGGACCCGCACAGCGTAGGACATTGTGTTATCGGCAATGTACTGCATTCCGACAAACGAGATATGTACATCTCCAGGTATGCGGCACTTGAAGGGGGATGCCCAATTGAAACCCCTGCGCTAACCGTCAATCGCCTCTGCGGAAGTGGCCTTCAAGCGGTAGTCAGTGCTGCACAAATCGTTCAGCTCGGTAACGCCGATACAGTCATCGCAGGCGGTGCCGAATCCATGAGCAATGCCCCATACTGGGCTACCGGAATGCGCTGGGGACAGCGCATGGGCAATGCTGAATTTATGGACATCATGGTCGGTGCACTCAGCGACCCCTTTGAAGGTTGTCATATGGGTATTACCGCAGAAAATGTTGCTGAGAAATGGGGCGTTAGCAGAGATGAACAGGACGCACTGGCCGTTGAAAGTCACAAGCGTGCTGCCCGAGCTCAAGCAGAAGGTCGGTTTGATTCACAGGTAATCCCTGTTGAACTCAAGTCACGCAAGGGTACTACGGTATTCGATGCCGATGAGCACATTCGACCTGACTGCAGTATGGAATCACTTGCAAAAATGCGAACAGTTTTCAAAAGCGACGGTAGTGTGACAGCGGGCAATGCTTCAGGAATCAATGACGCCGCGGCAGCAATAGTAATGATGGAAGCCAAGGCTGCCGAGAAAGCCGGATATGAGCCCATTGCAAGGCTAATGGACTATACACATTCGGGTGTGGAGCCGGAATACATGGGAATAGGCCCAGTACCGGCAATTCGTAAACTGCTTGACAGAACTGGTCTCAATCTGGATGATGTGGATGTCATTGAATTGAATGAGGCTTTTGCCGCTCAAGCGCTCGCTGTAATGAAAGACCTCGGGCTGCCAACGGACAGGACAAACCCGAATGGCAGTGGAATATCGCTCGGTCACCCGATCGGTGCAACAGGCTGTATCCTGACGGTTAAAGCAATTCATGAACTCAAGCGAACCGGAGGCAAACACGCAATCGTCTCCATGTGCATCGGTGGCGGACAAGGTATTGCAGCCGCGTTTGAACTTCTAAATTAGTTTGTTGTCTAATCGAGTAATTCAAATTCAACAAATTCAATTGATCGAGGTTAAACGTGATTTTAATCAAACAAAAACCCGACATTGCCTCAAGCGAAATTACGCCTCAGAGCGTTTATCTTAATCGTCGCAAGTTTATGCAAACCACCGCTGCACTCGCAATCGGTGGTTCTGTTCCATTCA
>CAZYSR010000548.1:0-4718 GCA_964649525.1 uncultured Gammaproteobacteria bacterium | reverse complement strand
CAGTCAGATGGCCTGCGGCGCTCTATCAGCTTTAATGTGTTCACATATAGTTGGAATCTGTATAGCAATCAGTGGCATAATTTTATGCATCCGGATATTTTGTTGAGCACTGTTGGAAATTATTGTTGAACGGTTCTTATTTTTTTCATTTTGACTGAGTTTCGAAGGAAGAATTTAGGGAAACAATTGCTAAACACCTGTCCGTAGCCCCTGTGAGCAATTTGGTTCAAATTGAGTTGAATCAGTTCAGCACTACTATCCTGAATTTACCCAGAAACCTTCGTGTAACTTCAAACAACTGAAGTACGTGACTATTGCATCTCCGAAATTACTCGAGATCAACCTATTGATTAAACAAGGATTTAGTTTGATTCATGGCTGTCAATAACAACCCGATTCAAATTACAGTAAGAATTGCCTTTTTTCGGGATAAACCGCAGAATCTCCCGGCAACAAATTATATGGTGCTGGTTTCAGCAGCGGCAGCCGTGCTTTCAACGGCATTTCTGGAAGTATCCGCACCGTTTTCCAACAATATCCAGCTCGCTATACTTCAAATGCTGGTCTTGGGCGTTGCGGTGGCCTTAGTACTTGCCATACCTCGCCGAATCGCTCGCTGGCGTCAAACCATTGCAGCACTTTACGGAACAACTTGCGTGGTTCGATGTCTTGCATTTGTCCCAATCTACATCGCATCAAATTTTTCACAGGCTTCGGAGAGCTTTTTCTGGTTGGCAGTCACAACTGCACCTTTTGGAATCTGGAGCTTAATCATTTCTGCATATATTTTCAAGGAAGCGTTGGAAATATCAAAAGCCAGTGCATTTTTCATTGCCCTCGGAGTCAATCTGGCTGTTTCGATTATGGTACTGCTGACTCTAGGGCAAACAGTTGATCCAGTCATTGAGCCAATCCAATGAAACATATTCATATCATCGGAATTTGCGGTACTTTCATGGGTAATCTTGCGTTACTGGCCCGCGATCTTGGATTTCAGGTAACCGGTTCCGACCTTAATGCCTATCCACCCATGAGTACTATGCTGGCCGAGCAAAAAATAGAGGTGTCAACTGGTTATCACCCAGACAACTTAAATCACCGGCCCGATTTGGTGCTGGTTGGAAATACCATCAGCAGATCGAATCCGGAAGTAGATGCAATGCTTGATCAGGGTATGTACTATACCTCCGGCCCTCAATGGATGTATGAGAACATTCTGAGAGATCGAAAAGTCATTGCAGTCGCAGGAACACACGGGAAGACAACAACGACTAGCATGATTGCCTGGATGCTTGATTATGCTGGGCTGTCTCCTGGCTATCTGATTGGAGGTGTCGCAAAAAATTTCGCAGATGCGGCTCGAATTGGCGAGGGTGAGTGGTTTGTGATTGAAAGCGACGAATATGACACTGCCTATTTTGATAAACGTTCGAAATTCGTTCACTATCGACCCAGAATCGCTGCATTACTGAACCTCGAATTTGATCACGCGGATATCTTTAATTCAATTGAAGATATTGAAAGACAGTTTGAATACTTTATCCGTACCCTGCCATCGTCCGGACGTACCATAGCAAATTTTGATGACACCAGACTGGGAGAAGTCGTCAATCGAAGTTCAGTTTCACCGATCGTAAACTTCAGCACTTCCGGCAATCGAGAAGCTGACTGGTATGTTGATTCACAGTCCGAAGACTACCTTCACTCCCACATACACTCATCGGTGCACGGGTCGGTTGACTTGAACTGGAACATACCAGGGCAGCACAACACTGCGAACGCGCTCGCGGCGATTGCCACTGTTTGCGAAGTCGGTGTAGAGGTCGAGACCGCAATAGAAGCTTTGTGTCACTTCAAGCCAGTCAAACGAAGGCTCGAACTGTTAGCGGAAGTTAACGGCATCAAGATTTATGATGATTTCGCTCATCATCCTACTGCCATTCTTGCAAGTATCGATGCTGTTTCAAAAATTGATCATCCTAAACGGGTCATTGCAATTTTTGAGCCGCGATCCAATACGATGAGAATGGGAATTCACGGCCGGAATCTGGTTGACGCTTTTGACCTGGCAGATCAGGTCTATATGTACCGAGCACCCAACGTGGTGTGGAACGACAGAGATTTAGATCGTGATGATTTCTTCATTTTTGATTCGGTCGAATCACTGCTTGCGTCAGTATCTAGGGAACTTGCAAGCGGTGATACAGTCTTAGTTATGAGTAATGGAGGTTTTGAAAATCTTCAGAACAGGTTAATCGAACAGCTTCAAAACAATTCCTCACTTCTGTCAATTGTGAACTCAAATAAAAAATGAAAAACATATTGTTCTCCTTCAATCGCTGCGCAAGTTTGATTGTTGCTGCAGCATTGGTCTTTACTGCTCCTATTACTTACGGCCAGTCTTTCGCAGAAGGTGAAGACTACGTCACTTTGCAGGGTGACGCTGAAATTTTGCCAGACGGGCGCGTAGAAGTTATTGAATTCTTCTGGTTTGGCTGTCCAACATGTTTCAGGTTTGAACCGATACTGCTAGCTTGGGATAAACCTGAAACCATCAGTTTCAAAACGGTACCCGCAATATTGAATCGTGCGTCGGAGTTTCATGCCCATGCGTATTATGCGATGGAACTTCTGAACATTGAAGATCAACTCATGCAGCCGTTTTATGACGAGTTGCATGTGAAACGCAACCGTGTGGTCAATGCGGAAGATTTTGAAGCATGGGCGTCAACCCAGACAGGTGTGGATTCAGCCAAGTTGGCTACTACCACTCACTCGTTCGCCGCAATGACAAAGGTTAGGCAAGCCGACCTTCTGGCGGAGAAGTACAAAATTAGCGGTGTACCTACCATGGTGGTTGGCGGAAAATATCGAACATCACCTGCAATGGCTGACTCATTTGTCCATACACTTGATATTGTTGAATTCCTGGTTGAGAAAGTTCTAGCCGAACAATAGATTGAAATCAATTCAAACTACTAGTGTTGTTTAAGCGCAGTCACTTCAATTTCCACTTTCATTTTCGGATCAGCGAGTTTGGCACTGAACATCGTTGATGCGGGTCGTATTTCTCCGAAGTATGTCCGAAGAGTAGGCCAGCATCGTTCAAAATCATCAGGGTCTGGAAAGATGTAGGTGGTACGAACGACATCAGAAAAGTCGCTACCCGCTTCCTTTAGTGCCCGACCAATGTTCTCAAGTGTCTGCCTGCACTGTTCAACAACATCGTCGGATATTGTCATCGAATCGTAGTTAAAACCCGTTGTTCCCGCGACAAATACCCACGGTTCTTGTACAACCGCTCGCGAGTACCCAACCTTTTGTTCAAAAACAGAGCCAAAAGAAATTAACCGTCTTGTATCGTCAATTGATGCTGTCATTTTTCTGAGACCTATTACTTAGTTAGGAAAGACAAAAATACTCATCATCCTACAAACTATATTTACAAACTGCAACTGTTGCGAGTCAATTGTTTAATTCACCAGAAGTTCGATTGAAATTTTGAGTAAATCTGAAAATCTACTACCTAACTGAAAGAAATACCGGAATTTGGCTGAATTTATGTACAGGAACAGTGCTAAACTTCAAGTTAAAATATAGGTGTAGGAAGGGTAAAACGAGTTTAAGTCAAGCTTGATTGTTTAGCGAATAGGGCTTACCTAATAACAGCCGATTGAGTAAATGAAGGATGAATGGCAAGGTTTAAGTTGAAGGTTTGAGAAATATCTACTAGAGAATAATGGCTTCGCACACAACCCCAACTACATTTGATCGGAATACCATAAAACTCGGAGAATTTAGCGAGAATTATGACAGGGTCCAATGAGTAAAAATCTGCCAATCGATACAGATACACTAGTCCAGGTTTCAAAACCTAAACTAAAAAAGCCCCGTCTGTATAAGGTTGTATTACTAAATGACGACTACACACCTATGGAGTTTGTGGTTTATGTCCTGCGCACTTACTTCAATATGCAGGAAGAATTGGCTGTAGCTATCATGCTTAAGGTGCATCAGTCTGGCAGCGGAGTCTGCGGTCGATTTACAAGAGAGATTGCTGAGATGAAAGTCCGAGATGTGCTTGAATGCGCACGCTTACACGAACACCCCCTTCAATGCACAATGGAACCCGATTAATTGTTTTCTGAAGACCTCGAAATTTCACTAAATCGTGCGCTTGCCATTGCCACGGAGCGTCGACACGAGTTTGTTACTGTAGAGCACCTATTGCTGTCGATTCTTGACGATGAAACTGTTCAAAAAATTCTCAACGCTTGTAGTGCTCATTTAAGTAAGCTTCGCGAGAATCTCGAAAAGCATTTGAATTCCAGCAACCCCAAGGTTCAGGAAGACGTCAATTACGAACCCCGAGCCACTCATGGTTTTCGGCGGGTATTCCAGCGGGCTATGCTACATGTACAAACTTCTGGCAAAAAGGAAGTCAGTTGCAAAAACATTTTGGTCGCCATATATGGAGAAAACGAATCTCCCGCAGTCTATTTTCTGCATGAACAGGGTGTGCACCGATATGACGTGTTGCGCTATGTGGAGCACGGCATTGAAAAATCCAGCTCTGAAGGTACGGACGATCCATTTGATAGCGCGACACAGAAATCCGAATCGGAAGATCAAAACCCACTTTCACTATATACACAAAATTTGAACGAACGAGCTCGTCAGGGGAAAATTGATCCGCTGATTGGCAGGGTACTGGAAAT
>CAZYSR010000547.1:0-3399 GCA_964649525.1 uncultured Gammaproteobacteria bacterium | reverse complement strand
GCCCCTGACCGACAATGGTTTTGCATCAATCATGAGATTTTGCAGCTTTCAGGACTCAGTCGGTGTGTCGGGTGAATCAATACCCGAATTGAACCACGCAGAATACCGATCGTTCAATCCGGGCACTCTGTATGCTGAAATCGTCGACCTGGTTGACGATATTGGACCCGCACCGCTGCTGGAAATTCGATCTGAGTTTACTCGGCGATTCAGTGAAAAGTGGTCAGCGAATAGTGTTTTTCCAGTACTCAAGTCAACCAATTACTTTGTTCGCATGGCACCGGGAATTATTGGCACTCTGCCAATGGCGGAAGACCCTGCAAAGTTAGACATATTGCCTGCGCTCAAAAGTGAAATACAGGTGAAATACTACATCTATGCCAAAGTATCTCATAGCCGATTTGACTATCCACTATGGAATCCTGATGTTGAATATTATTGGTGCATTTTTGGGGACGGAAATCTGCCATGGGAAACCTATGCTTCTCTGCTTTCTGTTGTCAATCCAGATCAGTGGTCTATATCAGAAGAAGAGCGGAGCAAATGGCATGATCGGATTGCTGAAGAGGGCAAGTTCATGTTAACGGTTAAGCCACTGCCACTCACACAAATTCTGCCAACAGTCCGTGACATCTGTACACTGGCACTTTTCATTGGTGATCATTCGACTGTTTCCTGGTTGGACATCAATCGGGTATTGGGGTATCGGATCGACAGTCGCAGCAGCATGAGCTTCCTCGCAATTCTCGCAAAACTCGGAATCATCGAGATTACCAACAACTGGCTGCTGCCGATTCAAGTTCGCCGGGGAGCGGCATACCGATTCTTAAACGAAATTGTTTGCAGCAATCGTCTCAACAGTCGATGGCCAGATGTTCCCGAACTGATGGATACAAATTCAAGTATGAAATCCATCTGGATCAATCAGCAGGAACTCGAACAAATGCTGACTCTGATGCACACGGTGAGCACATCGGATAAATCCACGCTCTATCAGCCGACTATTTTTGATGATTTCGAGCCGGAGAGTGAGATCAGTTGAAGCCAGGAAATGGAGAGCAAAAAAGCTGACGATTTCACTTCGATTAATGTGAATTCAACTTGTCTTGCTCGCACCGACGTCGCTAGAGATTTATTTCCACAACCGGTGATCCAAATTCAGCCAGTTTTGGTTCAATCCCAAGACCGGGGGCAACGGGTGCAGACATGCTTCCGTCCACCCGTTGAGGCGCTTTATCTGCAATCGAAACAGTTACATATGAGTTAAAGTCTGTCGCCGCAAAGCAAAACTCCTCAGGTGTGGATGTGGCCATATGGGCAATAGCAGCAGTCGTGATGTCGCCTCCCCAGGTGTCTTCCAAGATCATCGGAATTCCGAACTCAACGCACAAGTCTCGCATCATTCGAGCCGTTGTAAATCCACCGACTTTGGAAATCTTCAGATTGACCACATCCATTGCATCTTCGCTCAACGCACGCACTAGCATCTCTGGACCATCAATGTTTTCATCCAGTGTGAAAGGAAGCGTTGTTCGTCTGCGTACAGACAAACATTCTTCATAAGTCTTGCAAGGCTGCTCGATATATACGTCAATGTCCTTCACCGCGTTAACAACTCGAACCGCTTCATGACGTGTCCATCCTGTATTTGCATCTGCCATCAAGATATCACCAGGTTGAAGAATGGAACGTGCTGCATGGATTCGCTTAATATCCTTGTTGGCGTCACCGCCTACCTTAAGCTGAAATTTTTGGTAACCTTCTTTTCGATAACCATCGATCTTTGAAGACATATCTTCGGCACTTTCCTGGGATATCGCGCGGTAAAGCGCAACTTTCTCCTGTAACTTTCCACCCAACAGCACATAAAGCGGTACATTCGTAGCCTTACCCAACAGGTCCCAACAAGCCATGTCAATCGGAGCTTTGACATATGGGTGACCTTTTAGGGCTTCATTCATAACCAGGTTGATGTCATTCAAATTACATGGGTTCTGACCGATCAAAGAAGGGCCAATCTCTGTCAAACCCGCCCGCACCCCATGTGCATAAGACGGCAAATAAGCGGAACCCAAAGGACAGCATTCTCCATATCCTATGAGTCCTTCATCCGTATAGACAGCCACGACGGTACTGTCAAACACCTCGACAAATTTTCCATTTGCCCAAGTGTAGCGACCTTCTTTGAGTGGCAGATCAACCTGCCACGCTTTTATTGATGTGATTTTCATACCGCTGTTTCGATAGTGTTCATCTCACATTGGCGAGAAATCGGCTTGTTCTTTCCGATTTTGGACTGCTAAAAATCTGCTCCGGTGTTCCGATTTCTTCTATCGTCCCATCATGGATATAGGCGACGCGATCAGATACGTCTCGCGCAAAGCCCATTTCGTGCGTCACGCAGATCATCGTCATCCCCTCTTCCGCCAGAAGCCGCATCGCATCAAGCACCTCACCGACAAGCTCCGGATCAAGCGCAGAGGTTGTTTCATCAAACAGCATATAACTCGGTTCCATCGCAAGGGCTCGAGCGATCGCCAATCGTTGCTGCTGTCCGCCAGACAAAGCATTTGGATAACTATTCAGCTTATCTCCAAGCCCAATATGTTCCAATCGTCTGGCCGCTAGTTCTCTGGAATCTGAACGAGACATTTTTCGCACAATTCGAGGAGACAAAGCAACATTCTCTAGCGCAGTTAGATGAGGAAAGCTGTTCCACTGTTGGAACACCATGCCTAGTTTCTGGCGCAGTTTGTTGATGTCGGTCGATTTGGCGTGCACTTCAACTCCATCAACCGTAATGCGGCCTTCATCGATACCTTCCAGCGCATTGATGCAATAGAGCAAAGTCGACTTACCTGATCCAGATGCACCAATAATGCTTAGAACTTCGCCCTTATTTACATCGAGATCAACGCCTCGCAGTACATGTACTTCTCCGAAATATTTGTGAAGACCGCGAATTTCGATCATTGACTCCACCTCTTTTCAAGTCTTTCCGAGAATCGGGCAATTGGGAATGAGAGTGCAAAATAAAACGCTCCCGCAAGTGCCAGAATGAGAAACGGTTCTTGAGTCCTCGTAATTAGAATCTGGGAGGCTCTCAGTAACTCTACATAACCAAGCACCGATACCAACGCACTGTCTTTCATCACTCCAAGCGCGACACCCACCCAGGCTGGGAATACTGCGCGGATTCCGATTGGCGAAACAACGTAAATCATATCCTGCCAGTATGTCATTCCCAAACTACGCGCCGCACGTCGCATGGGGATCCCAACCGAATCAATTCCGCCACGAACCACGTTTGCCACAAGGGCGGTTGTATAAATCGTCAACACGATTGCACCGCTGCCGAAGGGGTCAATATTCAATCCGATAATCGGGGCAAAATTGTAC
>CAZYSR010000546.1:0-4550 GCA_964649525.1 uncultured Gammaproteobacteria bacterium | reverse complement strand
ATCAAAAGAAATAAATCCCAACTCACCGGTCGGGTCGTTAAATCGAATTTTTTTGTGCTGTGAAGGACTCGGCATCTTGCTTTCCAAGTCATCAAGGCATCCAATAAATTTTTGGTCGTAGTAGATTTTGATTTGAGTGCTCGGACGATCACCGAACAGCGCCAGGCAGACTGGATTGTCTGTGTCATTGAACATCCCCCTGTCGTGCAAGAGAATGTAGACCGACAGCCTGTCGCGAAACAATCCGCTCTGAAGATAGCTTGCTGGAATCAGTGCCGCTACGTGCCCGCAATTGAGCAGGCATAGTTCAAGACAATGTTTGTATAGGTCATCATGAATGGTGTCTGGAAAATCTAACCCTCTTCTGGTCGCCGAATTTCTAGCCAACCAGGGAGGGTTTGTAATACAGACTTCAAAGCCTTGTGGGAAGGATTTGATCGTATCTCTTTGCTTTACAAAGCTGTCAGCCGGTTCGATGTCGTAAGAGCTGAACTGATTGCACAGCCCCGTTTGTTGCAAAGACTCTATGATGTTGTTGGACCCTGCAAAAGGTTCCAACACAATTTTCGATGACAATGAAATCTGTTCAGACCACTCCAGGAACGGACTCAGCGTGAACGGGTTGCCTTGTGTGTAATATTGACCTTTTGACCGTTTCTCGGCCATTTGTAAACCTGATGTATATCCTTGTTAACAGCGAATAATATTACACTCGTATGCCAAACCTTTCGGCTTATTTTCCGTGTCGGTCCCGCTATCAATGTACGGACGTCATTTTCAGAAATCATTTTGCAAGTTTACTGGTGTCCACAAAATTCGCTGAAAAAAGTCAATTTCTTTTACCCGGATCGCAGATTTCGCGTTAACAAAATCTCTCTTCTCAACCTTCAATCTGTCAACAGTTTCAGCAACAAATTTATATAATTTCCGCTCTTTGAAACAAAAGCGCATCTATAGAGGGCCAGACTTGGTCAGGGAACAATGAAGACGATTTCAGCGAAAGCCAGCGATGTGAAACGCGAATGGTATCTGATTGACGCGTCAGACAAGGTATTGGGGCGGATGGCAACTGAAATTGCTATTCGTCTGCGTGGCAAACACAAACCGATCTACACACCACATGTTGACACAGGGGACTATGTGGTGGTTGTCAATGCCGAAAAAGTGATCCTGACCGGAAACAAGGATAATGCCAAAGTCTATCACCGACACTCCGGTCGACCTGGTGGCTTGACCACTGTCCCAGTCAGCACAATGCGAAAAAGACATCCGACCCGCATCATTGAACTTGCCGTCAAAGGCATGATGCCTAAAGGTCCTCTCGGTCGAGCAATGATGTCCAAACTGAAAGTCTACGCCGGCCCAGATCAGCCGCATCAGGCGCAATCTCCGAAGCCGCTTAATTTCTAGAGTTAGTGATCATGGCAACATCCAGCGAAACGTATTACGGAACCGGTCGAAGAAAGTCTTCAACAGCTCGAGTCTACCTGACAAAAGGAAGCGGCAGTATCGTCGCGAACAACCGTCCAATTGAAGAATATTTCGGACGGGAAACCTCCCGAATGATTATCCGTCAGCCACTTGAGCATCTTGGCATGCTGAACACAGTCGATGTGAAGGTGAACGTATCTGGCGGCGGCCAAAGCGGTCAGGCAGGTGCAATTCAACTTGGCATCGCCCGAGCACTGTTGAATTACGATGAAGCTAATCGGCCTGCGCTACGTAAGGGTGGGTTCCTGACCCGCGACGCTCGTGAAGTCGAAAGAAAGAAAGTCGGTCTGCACAAAGCAAGAAAACGACCGCAATACTCCAAACGATAGTTGCTAAAACACTAGCACTGCGGTTTTATTGTTAGGGGTTCCAGTTTCTGGGGAATCGTCTAACGGCAGGACAACGGACTCTGACTCCGTCAATCTAGGTTCGAATCCTAGTTCCCCAGCCATCCCTTGGCCATTGGAATTTATTGCTGAAATCAGCGTCAGTCGCGTATACCGTAGCCTCGTTCCAGCAGAACCAGGCAGAGGGTAAACAGAATCGCAGCAGCAACAAGTATCACCGTAAACGAGATTGCTATCCCGACATCGCTGGACCCCAGGAAGCCATAGCGGGCGATATTGATTACGTAAAGAATCGGGTTTGCCAGAGACACGATTCGCCAGAATTCCGGCAGCAGCTGTACCGAGTAAAACACACCTCCAAGGTAGATCAGCGGAGTGAGAACAAAGTTTGGAATGATGGAAACATCGTCGAATTTTTTTGCGAACATTCCATTCAACATCCCGCCCAAAGCAAACACCACTGATGTCAGCAGTACGACCAGGGCAGTTGTAAACGGGTGGACTATATCGACCGTGGCAAATAGCGTTGCCACAAGCAGAACTACAATTCCCACCAGCACTCCTCGACAAACGCCTCCGGTTAGGTAACCAATCAATATCACCGAACTGGGAACTGGAGAAACCATAATTTCTTCGATAAACCGCTGAAATTTCGCCGAAAAGAATGAAGAAGCTACATTCGTGTAACTTCCAGTAATGACAGACATGAGAACCAGACCGGGAACAATGAAATCAATGTAGGTGTGACCTTGCATTGGCCCTATTCGAGGTCCGATTAAATTTCCGAATATCAGAAAATACAGACAGGTTGTGATAACCGGCGGGATCAGCGTCTGCGTCCAAATTCTCATGAAACGCATGATCTCCTTGCGACACAAGGTGTAAAGTGCAACGGAACTGTGTAATGACCTGTTCATTCTGATTGATTCACCTGCATTTCAATGGCCTCTCTTCTCAATAGTTCCATAAAAAGCGTTTCCAAACGGTTGGACTTGGTTTGAATGCTTATGGCGTGGATATTGTGTTTCGACAGCGTCTCGAACACTGCATTGATGCTACTGTTCCGGGCGATATCCACTTCGACTGTCGTTGGGTCGACTAATCGAACGGAGTCGTTCAACTCGTTCGGCAGCACTTGTGAATCAATCGGCTGGACCAGATCGAGAACATAGGTTTCCTGGTTGAGTCGTTTGAATAAGGACTTCATGTCACTATCCAGAATCAATTCACCCAGTTCAATTATCCCCACGTTGCGGCATAATTTTTCCGCTTCCTGAAGGTAGTGTGTCGTCAGAATGATGGTGACACCCTTTTGGTTCAGTTCCTGTAAAAATTCCCACATCGACAGTCGTGTTTCAAAGTCAATGCCGGCAGTCGGTTCATCGAGTATCAGCAATCGGGGTTCGTGCATAAGTGCGCGAGCAATCATCAATTTTCTTTTCATGCCACCTGACAACCTGCGCGCCGTATTATTGCGGTAGTCCCACAAATTCAAAGTTGTCAGATACTTTTCAGCCTGAAGAAGCGCCTTGGCGCGCGGGACTCCGTAGTAACCGGCGTGATTGATCACGATATTCCATGGAGTTTCAAATTGGTTGAAATTGATTTCCTGTGGCACCAGGCCAATATTTGACTTGGCTCGACCAAAGTCTTGGTCGATATCTACACCAAATATGTAGACCTTGCCGGATGACTTGGTAACAAGCGAACAGGTAATGCCAATGGTTGTTGATTTACCGGCTCCGTTTCTTCCAAGCAGTGCATAGAAATCCCCCTCTTCAACCGAAAAGGATACTCCTTTCAGTGCGATTCTGCCGTTTGAGTAGGTTTTCTTAAGGTTGGATACGGAAAGCGCCTGATTTGAGGTGCCTGATTGAATCACTTAAGGTCGGAAACTGAAGAAATTTGAAATAGTTAATTCTGTCGAATCTGTATCGATTCAGTATCGGAAGAGCATAGATCTACAGGTACTGAAAGTTCACAAATTTCAATTGCAAGGTAAACAGAAAGACCAAAAAGCCCTCACAGCCTGCATTCGAAGCAACAGGGGGTTGCATAGATTTGAAGTCATATGATATTCAAATTGGCCGTCCTGCAAGCACTTCTTTTCAATCTCTGTACAGGTCGAATTTATCGCAAAAGTGATTAAAACTACTTCAGGCAGGAACACATTTCAAACACTGTGGAACTGGTGATTCTTTCTTTGTCCAGTCAATATAAAAGTTGAAATTCCGCTCCATCGGATCTACATTATTTCTGACACTTCCTGGAATTGAGTCCAGGCGAAAAATTACCAATATAATTTGAGGTTCACAGACGAATGATTACCGAAAGTCGTCTGAATTCGAATTGAGTGTTCATATTCCATGGAAAACAGCACACCTGTAGAAATATCACCGAGCGCAGCAAAGCGCGTATCGCAGCTGATGTCCGATAAAGACATTGGACTTCGAGTCTATATTGAAGGCGGCGGCTGTTCCGGATTCCAATATGGATTTCAATTTGAAACGGAAAAGCAGGATGATGATTTCGTCATTGAAGAAAATGGAATTACCCTACTGGTCGATTCACTCAGTATCCAATACCTTATGGGAGCCAAAGTCGATTACCTGGACGATTTGATGGGAGCTCGATTTCTCGTGCAAAACCCGAATGCATCCACTACCTGTGGTTGCGGATCGTCTTTCGGCATTTGATCCTTGCCCACTGCCC
>CAZYSR010000545.1:0-3982 GCA_964649525.1 uncultured Gammaproteobacteria bacterium | reverse complement strand
GATCTGGACCCGCAGGCCAATTTGACTACGGGAGTTGGAATAGATCCGGTAGACGGGCAACGCGGCGTGTATGGAGCCTTACTAGGTCTCGAATCTATAGAAGATGCCATCGTTTCCAATGAAGCGGGCTTTGATGTGGTTCCAGCGAATAGGGATCTTGCCGGCGCTCAAGTGGAGTTGATTACTGTAACACGACGCGAGTTCCAGCTTAGGGATTCGCTAAGCAGCGTGCGCAAGGAATATAATTGGATTCTGTTGGATTGTCCGCCATCCCTGAATATTGTGGTTATCAACGCAATGGTTGCTGCTGACAGTGTGATTATTCCTACACAGTGTGAATTTTTTGCATTGCAGGGGCTTGTTGAACTGCTTTCTACAATCAAAACTGTGCAGCGTAATTTCAATCCTGACCTCAAACTGAACGGCATTCTCAGAACCATGTATGACACGCGAAATAAACTAAGCCGTGAAGTGTCTGATCAGTTGAAGTCACATTTTGATGCGCAACTGTACCGAACGATAATTCCGAGAAATGTGCGGCTTGCTGAAGCATCCAGTCACGGAAAATCAGTCCTTGAATACGACAAAAACTGTTTAGGAACAACGGCTTATATGGCATTCGCAGGTGAATTATTAAATCTGGAGTCAGACATATGACAAGCCGCGACAAACTGGGCCGCGGTCTGGATGCATTGCTTGGCTCATTCGAACCCAGTCAAGCGTCTTCTGAGCTTGGTCACGGTGGAATCGAGATGATTGCGATCGAAAAGCTGCGGCCTGGGCCCTTTCAGCCTCGTACGCAGTTTAGCGAATCATCAATCCGAGAGCTTGCTGATTCGATCGTTGCGCATGGCATTATTCAGCCCATAGTTGTTCGCGCATCGGATGGCGACCAATACGAAATTATCACTGGTGAGCGGCGCTGGCGTGCAGCACAGATGGCGGCGCAACATAAAGTACCGGTTATCGTGCGATCAATTGCAGATCAGGATGCGATGGCTTTGGCACTGATCGAAAATATTCAACGCGAAGATCTCAATGTCACCGAAGTCGCCCAACTTCTGAAACGCCTCATTGACGAATTTGGAATGACACACGCTGAAATTGCTGCTAGTGTCGGCTTGTCGCGAGCGTCGGTCACGAATCTAATCCGCTTGCTAAGTCTTACACAACCAGTATTTAATATGCTTGCTCAGAGCCAGATTGAAGCAGGACACGCGAAGGTACTGTTAGCACTGAGCGATCAGGATCAAATCGAGGCAGCTGGTATTGTGGTATCCAAGACGCTGTCGGTACGAAACACCGAAAACCTGGTCAAAAACTGGCACAAACGAAAATCAACGGTGGGTACGCAGCAACCAAGCAAGGTCGATGCTGATATATTGAATCTTGAACGCAAATTATCCGAACGTCTGGCGGCAAAAGTTACCATTCATGATCGAAAGGGCAAAGGGCACATTAAAATCAATTACCAAAACTTGGACGAACTGGATGGCGTCCTGGAACGTATTGGCTGATGGGTTTGTCAAACACTGCGGCTGAATTGCTGAACTAGAAGGGTCACTGTAATGACTGAAACATCTCAACTGAAAAATAAACGATATCAAATACTTGTAACGGTAATCGCTAGTATGTTACTGATTGTCAGCTGTGCGGAGTTTGGTGGCAGGGAGGTTTCGCTGCTACCGGGTGCAAAGCTTTCAGATCCTTTGGAAGTTCCCCCTGGACTGTCGCCGTTGCCAGAACCGGAACAGTTTGTTGTGCCTGGTGAAATTGAATCTGACCCATCGGCACCACCAGATCTGGGTCCAGAACAGTTAAGGGCCTATCAGCTTTGGCTTGAGTTTGAAGAATACAAGAAATACCAGGATCAGATTGAAGGCGTTGGATTATCTGAAATAGAGTTTCAAACCGCCAGACTGAGTGGCGAAGGCATCTTTAAAGTTTCGGTGCTCGAAGACAGGGAGGCAGAGACCCTTCGATTATTGGTCCATGACGATGCAGACATAGTCTGGAACATATTGCCATCTGTATTGGCTGATATGAATGTTTTTGTCCTTGAAATAAACAATACTGACCGAATCATTTTGGTGGCCAATACCGGCGTCAAGCAAAGCAGGAAGTTTCTGGACCGTTTGCTTCTTAGAGAATTTTCCGGTAGTGTCGATAAAGTTCAGGTCCGTTCGGCTGGATCCAACCTAACAGAGATCACCGGCCTTTCTGATTTGGATATAGAAGTAAATCCAACAGCAGGACAGGAGTTTTTCCAACGTTTGCGATTTTATCTGCTAGCACACTTTGAGGCCGAGGAGCAGAAATTTACCGAATCTGGGTCGGCTTCTATTGACAAGCGGCTGATTCAGGGGGCCGATGGTCAACAGAGCATCTTGCTTGGAGAGAGTTTTGAGACTGTCTGGGTAAAAGTAGGCCGAACATTGCAAGGTGCCGGTGCAGGCATTGAGGACATTAATCGAAGCGAAGGCATTTACTATGTCAGCTTTGCTCAAAGTACAAAAGGAAAGAAGAAGAAAAGATTCAGGTGGCGGTTTTGGAGGCCTGCGGACGTAGTGGTGCCAGACCAGTACGAGTACGAAGTGTTAGTCAAGAGGCAAGGAGAAATGACCGAAGTTTCCGTTGTGGGTACAGATACTGAGCTGGAACCTGAGAAGCGTCAGGAAGCCGCTCAGGGAATTTTGCTGATCATATACGAGCGCTTGTCTGTTTGAGCGGAGAGTGTGTGAAAGAGGATGCCGGTTGGATCAAGGAAGGACGCACAAGAAGAAATACTTGCAGGGTAGTTGGATAGTGATGGAACGATAGCAGAATTAACAGATCGGTTAGAAGCCGACTGTTAATTTTGGTCGTCGATCATCTCAGCTGAATAGAATGGAACTGATAGAAGGTGTGTCTATTGACACGATTCCGAAGCATCTTTCTGAAGCTATTTTGTGAGATGCAAAATTCAGAAAAACAAAATAACTTCATATACTTAAGAAATTACGATTCAGCATTTTTCAGACTGATTCGTGGTTTTTTGTAGATCACTCCCCTCGATAAGAGGAAAGCAACCGTAGCGTAAGTTACTCGCTTTCCGTTTGACCTGAATTGATACCGTCTCTTCCCTGCGACTTCAAAAATTCCTTGTAGCGCTGGTATTCCTTCCATTCTTTCCAGAGTAGGTATTCTTGATATTCAGGGTCATCAGCACCGGGCCTGGAACGCGCGCCGCCCGCACCAAACAGTCGAATTGGTGTTCCAGTACCTTTATAAGCCCTAGGTGAATCTGGAATAGGTGGGCCTGCAGCAGTGTCCTCACTTTGTCCACCGCAACCTGATAGAAAAAACAGGGAACCAATCAATACAGCGATTAACAAATGGACGGACAATCGAATACGATCGAAAAAGAAATACATTTTGATATTTGGCTGGTTTGAGCGAGCAAATTCGCAAGGTGGCTGAAAGTCGTGCTTATTATATGACTCAAACCATTAATTTCATTCGCCGTAACCTGATTTTGACCTTGATTTATTCAGAAACCTGATGAATCAGTTGTTCCACATAGGGAATGATTCGTTCCACAATGAAGGCAACGCCCGCCTTGTTTGGGTGAATGCCGTCACCTTGGTTCAGATTCGGATCTGTCGCGACACCATCTAGAAAAAACGGGTAAAAAATCAGGTCGTACTTTTCTGCCAAATCCGGAAAAATCGAATCAAATTCAAGGTAATAGTCAGGCCCCAGGTTTCTAGGCGCCATTGCACCTGACATGACAATCGGAAGCCCCCGTTGCTTGATATTCGCAATCAGTCCGTCCATGTTGCTACGCACCTGTTCGACAGCAATTCCACGAAAGGCATCATTGTGCCCCAGATGCAAGATGACACCGGAGTAGTCGTCTGTCAGAACCCAGTCAATTCGAGCAAGGCCGCCGCTCGTCGTATCGCCAGATACGCCAGCGTTGAATATTTCTACATCAAATGAC
>CAZYSR010000544.1:0-2187 GCA_964649525.1 uncultured Gammaproteobacteria bacterium | reverse complement strand
GGCGGTGAGAAAAGTACAGACAGGCAATCATGACCAAGAAAATCAAATAATAGCGCTGGACCGGGTTATCCATACTGATAAGGTCTGTACCGAAATCGCTACGGTCGTAAATGATTAGTCCATCATCGCTGCCATATTCTTCGATACTGATCGAAAGAAAGTAAACCATCTGCGTGAGAGCCATCGTAATCATGATGAAGTAAACTCCACGCGTTCTCAGACTGATTCCGCCAAAAATTAGTGCAATGAGCGATGCAACGGCAATTGCTGTAACCAGTTGAATGTAGAAGTTGTATATATCGTAGTAAGCGAAAATGCCGACTGTGTAGGCACCAATTCCGAGATAAAGAGAATGCCCAAAACTGATCATGCCCCCATATCCAAGAATCAGATTGAGACTGATGGCCGCGATAGCCCATATCATCAACCTGGAGAAAAGGTTGATGTAATAGGGCTGATCTAAAATTCCCGCCGCGATTGGTGCAAGTGCACAGGTACCAATCACTAGGATGGCGAGTATGGTACGGCGTTTTTGCAGGGAGTTCAGTAGGCGCATAAAGTTCCGGACGATTGATTATCGAGTTTGAGAACCGAAAAGACCCTGTGGTTTGAAAAACAGAACACAGGTCATGAAGATATAGATCAGCATTGAAGAGATGGCTGGTGCTGCTGCCTCTGCAGCGTTAACAGGAATAAAGATTGCCAGCAGCACGTCCAAAAATGAACGGCCAAGTGTATCAATCAAACCAGTGATCAATGCGGCGATCAAACTGCCACGGACAGAACCGATTCCGCCGATGACAATGACAACGAAAGCAATAATGATGATCTGCTCACCCATTCCGGAATTTGCACCCAAAATTGGAGCCATTAGTATGCCAGCCAACGCACCGAGCGCGGTTCCGAGTCCAAACACGAGGGTGAAAAGCAGACGAATGTTGGTGCCAAGCGCATAGATCATCGTTCGGTCTGTGGCACCGGCACGAATTAGCATGCCTAAACGGGTTTTGGCAACCAAAATGTACATGCCAATTGCAACAACTATTCCCGCACCAATAATCATCAGTCGGTAAACTGAGTATTCGATGCCGAAGAGAAGGGGCACAGTGAAGTTTAGGTAGTCAGGGAATGGTACGGATAACCCGTCGAGTGGCCAGACAACCTGAACCAATTCATTGAAAAATAGTATGAGTCCGAAGGTTGCCAACACCTGATCTAAGTGGTGTCGTTGGTAAAGAGTCCTAAGGGTCGTTATTTCGACCAGGATTCCAATCCCCGCTACAATTGGAACCGCCAGTAATATGGCGAGGATAAACGATCCAGTCCACAAAAAGATTGTGGCCCCGACAAACGCACCAAGCATGTACATGGAACCATGGGCCAGATTCACCAAATCCATAATTCCAAATGTCAGGGTGAGCCCTGCAGCAAGCAGAAACAGCAGCATGCCAAACTGAATGCCATTCAGCGTCTGTTCAATGAGTAGCGCCCACTCCAATTCAATGTTCTCAGGTTAAGTTTGCTTTGGATCTACCAACGATGCTTGGATCGATTATGGGTGACTTTTTTACTCTCAAGAATGTGAAACCGCGATCCGTAAATCACGACGATTGTATTTGGGTTGAACTTCAAGGAAACTGAAATTCACACAATGAGAGTGAATATCTGACTAAATGAATTGTGTGAGACCCCTGAATGGAGTCTCACACACTATGTCATACGATTTGCTATTCTGTGAATGGAATTATTGACAATTTCACAGAATAGACTTCAAGCCAGTTGGTCGACTACATCGAGCATTCGCTAGCGTATACGTCCTGGTGCATTTCTAGAACTGTTTCGCGTACCGATGTTGTCCACACGCCGTCGCTGTCTTCAACCACTTCGCGGCTATAGAAGTTCTGAATTGGAAAGTGATTTGGTCCCATTGAGAACTCTCCACGAACCGAGTCAAAGTCAGCTTTTTGCAGCGCCGCTCGCAATCCATCCATATTGCTCATATCACCGCCAACAGCTTCAACCGCACTCTTGATGTACATCACAGCGTCATAGCTTTGAGCAGCATAAAAACTTGGATACTTGCCATACTTTGCTTTGAAGCCATCAACAAACTTCTTGTTTGCAGCATTATCCAAATCAGGCGCCCAGAATTGGGTCATGGTTGTCCCAAGAACACCTGACATTTCT
>CAZYSR010000543.1:0-4228 GCA_964649525.1 uncultured Gammaproteobacteria bacterium | reverse complement strand
AAGCGTGTTCAGTGGTCTTGCAGCACGCAGTAGCGGAGTTGAAACTTGAGTTTCGAAAACACGGTCAGGTGGACTTTATTGAAATTGCCCAGCAAGCGGTACAGGCACTCGGAGACTCAGACGATCCAACCGACTTATCGATGGTGCTTGACTACCAGTACAGTCACATCATGGTTGATGAGTTCCAGGACACTTCAGTATCTCAGCGCGACTTGCTTGAGCGACTGATTGCAGGTTGGCAGTCTGACGATGGTCGTACGATATTCCTCGTTGGAGATCCGATGCAGTCGATTTATCGTTTTCGAGAGGCCGAAGTTGGAATTTACCTTTCAGTCATCAGAAACGGTCTTGGAAATCTACCAATAAAACCACTTAATTTGACACAGAATTTTCGCTCCATTTCAAAACTGGTTTCTTGGTTTAACGCCGTTTTTCAACCATCTTTCCCAGTGAGTGCTGAATTGGAGACAGGATCAGTGCCATACGTCAAGTGTACTTCGACAAAAAAATCTGCGAAAGATCCAGCTGTGCAAATTGTCCTTCAGAATTCAAGAACAATGTCAGAGGAAAACATCAAAAGTCAGCCTCTGGTGGACAAGGAATGCGATTTGCTTATCAAAGACATAAAGCACTTTCGAAAGAAAAATCAGGGTTCGGATGTTCGTGCAGCCATTCTAGTTCGCACAAGAGGTCACGCAAAGCAGATCATTCCTCGATTGGTGAGTGAAGGCATCAAGTTCTACGCACAGGATATTGTGTCCCTGGATCAGCGTCCGGTCGTGGACGACCTGCTATCGTTAACCCGCGCACTACTCAATCTGGCTGATCGAACTTCGTGGCTCGCAATTTTACGAGCGCCATGGTGTGGTATGACTCTAGCTGACCTTCTCATCATTGCACGAGAAAGAGATTCAATCATCTGGGACCAAATTATGGACCCCAATGTTGAATCTGAATTGTCTGCAGATGGTCAACGGCGAATAAGTCGGCTAAGGGATGTGATGAAACGAACATTTTCGGGCCGCGG
Source organism: uncultured Gammaproteobacteria bacterium (assembly GCA_964649525.1). Taxonomy (GTDB): domain Bacteria; phylum Pseudomonadota; class Gammaproteobacteria; order Arenicellales; family JAJDZL01; genus JAJDZL01. The sequence continues at coordinate 3,201 of CAZYSR010000543.1, read as the reverse complement.
TCGGCTTGATATGCGCGACTGGATTCAAGATTGCTGGATCTTGCTTGGTGGACCGGCTTGTTATAGATCAAAGGATGTAGAAAACGCACAAATTTTCCTTGATCTTATAGAACGCTATTCCAAAGGTGCTTCTGTTGAGGGATTGGATCAATTCGAAGAAGAACTCAAGTCTCTCTATGCTGTACCGGAGGAAAGTGCGGACGACACCTGGCTTCACATTTCCACAATTCATGGTGCCAAGGGCTTGGAGTACGATGCAGTCTTTCTACCAAGATTCAACGCCATACAGGGTGGTCAACAAACGCGCCCACTGCTGGTTTGGTCAGAATTTTTGCGTGCAGACACGGGAAGTCAGATATTGATGTCGCCTGTTGTCCCTACCGGTTCAGACACGAGTGAGGGAATGTTTGCATTTCTCCAAAAATGGGACAAAGATAGAGAGGCAATTGAATTGTTGAGGTTAGCCTATGTCGCGTGCACCCGTGCTAAAGAAAAGTTGTATGTGTATGCATTTGGGAAACTGGAAGTTCACGAACAGCCATTGTTATCAGATGGGTCATTTAGTGAGAGTTCACTGATTGCAAAACTAGTGCCCGGTTTTATTGCAAGTAACTCCAGTTACGTAACCCCAATTCATTACGTCAGTCCTGATAGTGTTTTTCCAGGGAGAACTCCTGATGATGCTTCAATCGAGGAAACGACATTTGAACTGACTAGACTTCCGTCAAATTGGGAGTTGCCTGCGCCACCTGCACCTGTCAATTCCTCTGGATACGAATTGGAGAGTCCCGATTATCTTGAGGGGATTGATTTTGATTGGGCAGGAAGTGCCGCTCTTTGGATTGGAAATGTGGTACATGAGTGGCTTGAAAAAATCGTTCGAACCGGAGTCAGTACCTGGACCAGGAAAAGAGTAACTGCAGAGAAAGACAAATGGCAAATTCGCCTGCGGGCGATGGGAATGGCAGATGACCAGAGGCTGTTGGATGAAGCACTTGCTCGCATTGAAACTGCATTGAACAATGTCTTGGCAGATCCAAGGGGACAGTGGATACTGAGCGACCAGCATCAGGAGTCTGGTGCGGAACTCAGGCTGACTGGCTACTCAAATGGACAGTTTTCCAATGTTATTCTAGACCGAACGTTTGTAGATGAAAACGGAACTCGATGGATTATTGACTACAAGAGCGGTACCACGGCGGGTAATGTGGAAGCTTTTCTTAAGCAGGAAGTCGAGCGTTACCGTGAACAGCTGACTCAATACAAGGCCGTTGTTTCCGGCATGGATTTTAGGCCAATTCGTACTGCAATTTACTTCCCGATGTTCCCCGCTTGGCGAGAGGTACTGTAATTTACCAGCAGTGAGGTTATTGGTTTCAATTGACGATAAAATGAGCGTAAGTCGACATTGCAGGCTTCGCACGTTAACTTACTACAGATGCACAAGAAGTCCGTGACAGACTAATGCAATCTCGAAAATGTCATTCGTGCTGAGATGAGAAGAGGAATCAGAAGTCAGATAGTTGCTTTTGCAGCGCTTTGGTCTTGTGCGATGTTTGCGTCCGTTTGCAACGCGTCTGCGCTACCTTTCGCAGTCGATGGAAACAAACTGCCAACATTGGCGGATGTCGTTGAAAAAATCGAACACAGCATCGTCAATATATCGACTGCGACACGTAGGGACCACCAATCCGGAAATTCTGCACTTGATCAATTTCGCGATCAACTTCGCGATTATTTTGAAGGTGATGAGTTTTTCAATCGACATTTTGAATTCCGAACTCCTGATCGTCCAAGAAGAAGACGCGCGGTTAATTTGGGATCTGGGGTCATCATTGATGCAAAGCAGGGGCACATACTAACCAATAACCATCTGCTGACAGACTCTACGGAAGTTGAGATTACATTGCTCGATGGTCGTAGCGCGATTGCAGAAATCATAGGCACAGACCCTGACATGGATTTGGCATTGTTGAAAGTTGATCTGTCAAATCTCGTAGAGATTGAACTTGGCAACTCAGATGAATTACGTGTCGGAGACTTTGTACTGGCATTAGGCAACAATTACGGATTGTCGTCAACTGTGACCTCGGGTATTGTCAGTGCACTGGGTCGGAGCGGTCTCGGAATAGAGCAGTATGAAGAATACATTCAGACTGACGCGGCCATCAATCCAGGCAGTTCTGGTGGCGCACTAGTCAATTTGAGAGGAGAGGTCGTAGGAATCAATACAGCCATACTTTCACCAGCCGGCGGAAATGTCGGCATCGCGTTCGCCATTCCGATCAATACAGCAGCCAGCGTCGCAAACCAGTTGATCCAGTATGGACGGGTTAAGCGTGGTGTGTTGGGTGTCCATTTTCAGCCGTTAACTCAGGAGATGGCTGAGGCATTTCAGCTTGATAGAATTGAAGGCGTGTTGATTAATAAGGTATTGCCTGGTTCTGCGGCTGAATACGCTGGAATGAAGGAAGGTGATATTCTGATCGGAGTGAATGGCGTCAAAGTTACGGACGGTTCACAACTACGGACGATAATTGCACTCATCCGGGTTGGTGAAGCGGTGAATGTGGAATACATTCGCAATGGAGAAGTTTTGTTTGGTTCTGGATGGATTGGTGATAACTCACAAAAGACTATCGCCGGAGTCGACCTATCCCGTCGCCTTGAGGGCGTTGTTTTTCAGAATACACCGAGTTCAGAATCCGGTGTTCTTGTGGCATCGGTTGAGCGAGACAGTCGTGGATGGCGCGCGGGGATCAGGGAAGGAGATGTGGTTGTTGAAGTCAATCAGCAATCTGTCGCGGATGTTGACGATTTTTCGTATGCAATAGATGATCCGGACGAATTGATCGTGCTCAGGATCAATCGGCAGGACGAGTTTTACTTCCTCGCACCACAATAGACGGATCAGAAGTCAATATGGATGCGGTCATTGCACCATCGGTACTTTCGGCAGATTTTGCTCGACTGGGTGAGGAGGTGGAGTCAGTAATTGCAGCAGGCGCTGATTGGATTCACCTTGATGTGATGGACAATCACTTTGTCCCAAACCTAACATTCGGTCCGGTTGTTTGTAAATCACTTAGAGATTTCGGTATTGAGGCGCCACTTGACGCACACCTGATGGTCAAACCAGTTGATCGAATGATCGGAGAGATGGCTGAAGCCGGAGTCGATACCATTACGTTTCATCCTGAG
>CAZYSR010000542.1:0-4697 GCA_964649525.1 uncultured Gammaproteobacteria bacterium | reverse complement strand
GAATAAAGTCAATGACCAGAGGAATTTCGGGCAGACGCAACACCAGGTTATAGCAACCGAATGCACCGACAGCCATAAAGCCACCAGTTCCCAATGACACTTGGCCGGCATAACCTGTCAACAGGTTCAGCCCCAGTGCGGCTAATCCAAAAACCAGCAACTGTGTCAGAATTGGTCCCATCAGATACTGACTGCCAGACAACGGCGGCCAGATAAATGCGATCAATAAAATTATGATGACCCCGATTCTGTCATTCGTCAGCGGAAAAATAGCTTGGTCAGCTGGATAACTGGACTTGTACTGTCCGACTTCCCTATAAAACATTTGCTACTTCCCCGAACACTACACTCGTTCAATGATTTTTTCGCCAAACAGGCCCTGAGGACGGAACATTAAGAAAAACATTCCCAGCATGTAAGGCGTCCAGTTCTCTGTACCGCCACCAAAATAAGGAAGCCCAACAAAGACTTCAAAAAGTTTTTCGGTTGCACCGACGATCAATCCTCCAATAATTGCACCAGGAATGGAAGTAAATCCACCAATGATGATGACCGGCAAAGCCTTGAACGCCAACAGCGCAATGCTGAACTGCACGCCGAGTTTTGACCCCCACATGAGTCCGGCAACCAGTGCCACAATACCAGCGGCAGCCCAGACGACCGCCCAAATATTTTTTAATGGAATTCCAACGCTCAACGCTGCCTGGTGATCGTCCGCCACCGCACGAAGTGCGCGGCCAACCCGCGTCTTCTGGAAAAAAATCGCCAGCGCGGTAACCAAAATTGCCGCAATTAATCCCGCATAAAGGTCGAACTGGCTGAGGTACAACCCGCCGATATTGAAAGGTACATCCGGAATTCCGATGTCCAGCGCATGAACATCCGCATCCCAAACGCCTTGCGCTACTCCTTCGATAACATAATTCAAGCCAATCGTGGCCATGAAAAGAATGATCGGCTCCTGGTTGACCATGGGGCGAAGTACGATTCTTTCAATCGCGATCGCAAGACCGATCACCACAACCAGCGTCACCGCAAAGGCCCGATAGGTGACCGCTCCATCGGTAATCAGCGCAACAACCGCCAATCCCAGTAAGACGCCGACTGCCCACTTAGGCGATTGAACCCCCGTGGTCAGCATCAGGAACAGAAGCATTGTCACAAACACTGCTCGCCACATGTTCTGGCCACCATCTACAAAAAGCGCCAACACCAGCAATACAAGAGCGGCAACAAAAAGTGGCACTCGGGGTAAATACTTGTCTGAAAACTGTTTGACTGCCGTACCCGCCGTTTTGTAGTGATGCAGAAACAGCATCACAGCAGAGACGCCCGCCAGGCCGATCGCCAACCAACCGGTCCACATCCAAAAATCCCCAGCGACTTCGGTCAGCAGCACAAATGTCAGCGCTCCAAACAGCACCAAGGCGCCCTGTGCAAAATTGAAGATCGAAGAGGCTTTGAATATCAAAACCAGGCCGAGCGCGACCAGCGAATACATGATTCCGGAAAGCAACCCGCCAACCAGAACTTCAACAAAAAATAAAAAATCGACTAATTCCATACTGATTCACATTCAATGTTCGCCCAAATAGGCACGAATGACATCCTTGTTGGTCCGTACCTCATCCGGCACCCCATAAGCAATTTTCTCACCGTGATCAAGTACCACAACGTGATCGGAAATATCCATCACCACACCCATGTCATGTTCGATGAGTACAACAGTTGTTCCAAATTCATCGTTCACATCGAGTACGAACCGCGCCATGTCTTCTTTCTCTTCAAGATTCATGCCGGCCATCGGTTCATCCAGCAACAGAATTTTTGGTTCCATAGCCAACGCCCGACCGAGTTCGACACGTTTTTGCAGACCGTAGGGCAATTTACCCACCGGAGTCTTGCGAATGCTTTGAATTTCCAGAAAATCGATAATTCCTTCAACAAACTCCCGCTGCGCCACTTCCTGATCCCGGGCAGGAAAATACAGAGCTTCGCTGAGAAAGTTGCTCTTTACCTTGACGATCCTTCCAGTCATGATGTTGTCCAGTGTGGACATCCCTTTGAACAGAGCAATATTCTGAAAAGTACGGGCAAACCCCATTCTGGCAACCTGCTCTGGTGAAGCTGAAGTTCGGTCCAATCCGTCAAACTTGATCGTGCCGGCACTGGCTTTGTAGAACCCACTGATTACATTCAGCATCGATGTCTTTCCGGCACCGTTAGGACCGATTATTGAGAATATTTCGCCTTCATACACCGAGAAGCCTACATCCTGCAAAGCCTTGACTCCTCCAAAGTTGACGAAAACTCCATCAACCTCAAGAATTAATTCCTTAAACTCCCGAACGCGTTCGGTTTCGTGTGCTTGCGATACTCCAGCTTCCATCGGATCTTACTACCCGGCTTTTTTCATGTGATCGAAGACTTGGGCGTTCTGAATCTCAAGGTCAGCAATCATCATGCCCTTTCGCCCATCTTCAAACGTCACTTCGTTCTCAATATGTCCGCGACTGACATCAGAATACAGTGCGTCAATCAGACTCCCGAACCGTTCCAATATGATCCTGCGGCGAACCTTTCTTGTGCGCGTCAACTCACCGTCATCGGCATCAAGTTCCTTGTGCAAAATCAAAAACCGCTTGATTTGTGACCCGGCAATTTCGCTGTCTTTTGCGAGATCCGTATTTGTCTGCTCAATGCAGTTTCTGATCATTTCATAGACTTCAGGATGTGCCGCCAACTCCTGGTAACTGGCATAGGCGACGTTCTTGCGTTCAGCCCAGTTACCTACGGCTTCCAAGTCAATATTGATAAATGCGCTAACATGATCCTGATTGTCTCCAAAAGTAACTGCCTCCCGGATCTGCGGGAAAAACTTTAGCTTGTTCTCAAGGAATTTGGGTGCAAACAGCGTGCCGTCATTCAACCGACCAACATCTTTGACGCGATCGATGATTTTCAGGTGACCTGAGTCATCAAAATACCCCGCATCGCCGGTAAATACCCAACCATCGCCGGTACGTGTTTCCAAAGTCGCCTCAGGATTCTTGTAGTAACTCTGAAAAACTCCAGGGCTTTTGTATTGAACCTCACCAGCCTCAGAAATTCGAACTTCAACATCTGGAAACGGAATGCCGCAAGTATCAGGTTTGACATCATTATCCTTCTGAACTGTGATATACACCGACGCTTCAGTCTGACCGTAAAGCTGTTTGACGTTTATTCCAAGCGAACGGAAAAATTCAAATATTTCCGGTCCGATCGCTTCACCTGCAGTGTAAGCAATTCGTACCTTGCTGAAACCCATGGTATTTTTTAGCGGCCCAAAAACCAGGATGTCACCGATCAGATAGAGAAGCCGGTCAATCAAACCAACAGATTCTTTTTGCAGAATCCGAATTCCACAGCGTTTGGATACGCGGATGAAGTAGTCAAACATTTTTCGCTTGATCCAACTCGCATCTTCCATGCGTACTAAAACAGTTGTCAAAATGTTCTCAAAAATTCTGGGAGGACTGAAAAAATAGGTTGGACCGATTTCCTGCATATCATGCATGACGGTCGCACCACTCTCCGGACAACTGACGCAGAATCCAGCAACATAAGACTGCGCATAGGAAAAGATGTGGTCGCCAACCCAAGCCATCGGCAGGTACGCCATACACTCTTCTTTTTCTGTCAGTTTGTCAAAGTCAAGCGAATTGATGACCGTGATCAATATGTTCTCATAGGTCAGAATGACGCCCTTGGGAAATCCGGTCGTACCAGAGGTGTACAGAATAACTGAAATATCGCGCGCATGACCTTTATCTATTTCCGCTTCAAGGTAGGTTGGGTTTTCACTTTCGAATTTTTGACCTTCCTGAATCAGACTGTCATAACTTTCCAGATGGGCAATCGAATAATGTCGCATACCACGCGGGTCGTCATAAAAAATGTACTCAAGCTTTGGGCAACGATCTGAAATTTCCAGCAGCTTATCAACCTGCTCCTGATCCTCAACCAGAGCAAATCGAACATCAGCATGGTTTATGACATACTCCATCTCCTGGGCAACCGAGTCCTGATACAGCGGCACTGGAATTCCACCAAGTGATTGCGCAGCAGCCATGCCCCAGTAGAGTCGCGGTCGATTGTCCCCGATAATGGCGAGTTTGTCCCCTCGTCGAAAGCCTGAAGCGGCCAGCCCACAGGCTAAACTTCTGACCTCATCAACAACCTGAGACCAAGTCCAGGTCTGCCAGATTCCAAAATCCTTTTCTCGAATTGCCGGGCGGTCGGGTGTGGTCTGCTTTCGGTTTAACAGCAGTTTGGGAAATGTATCTGATTTAGGATCTAATTTCATTTTTTGTTCTGGAATGGTGGCAATTTTCGATTCGAAGTGTGCCAGCAGGAAATCACAAAAGGTATTAGTTTATCCGAATTGAGCGTATTTTTGAACCAATTTATTTTATTTTGCCGTTCTAGCTCTGAAGAATTTCAGCTGCCTCTTTCCCTTGAACGCGTAGTAATTTACCAGCTGCAATTCTTTACTGCAATTCACGAATGATGCGCTGCGCGGCTGACCGAATCTGATCCGGATCTCCAGGATTCAACTTCCAGTTGATCTTGAGATCATCTCCCAAAGTGCGCGGAATGATGTGCAGGTGAAAATGCAGTACTGATTGCGCCGGACCTTTGCCGTTTGCCTGCAC
>CAZYSR010000541.1:0-7362 GCA_964649525.1 uncultured Gammaproteobacteria bacterium | reverse complement strand
GCCTAGTTGTCGATTATTCGACAACCTACATTTTTGGATAATTTCCGGGGGCAGTGAAATTTGCTGACCCCCGAAATTATCTCTTGACACACCGGACAAATGGGATGTCAAGTTCCGATTCATATCTGCTCATTCAAAATTTGACGAAACGCTTCGGGGAGTTTGAAGCGTTAAGTCAGGTTTCTCTCGAAGTCGACCAAAGTGAACTCATTTGTTTGCTAGGTCCGTCGGGGTGTGGCAAAACGACAGTCTTGCGTTGCATCGCTGGCCTGGAAACCCCAACTGTAGGTACTATCGTACAAAACGGTGTCGACATCACATCGCTACCACCAGAAAATAGAGATTTTGGCATTGTCTTTCAATCCTATGCCCTATTCCCGAATTTAACCGTCAATGAGAATCTTGGATTTGGTCTGGTCAATCGCAAACTACCGAAACAGAAAATCCAGGAAAGAGTTGAGCAATTAATTGCGACGGTGGGACTTGAGGGCCATAGTGATAAGTTTCCCGGACAACTGTCAGGAGGCCAGCAACAGCGAGTCGCCTTAGCAAGAGCGCTTGCGACTTCACCCGGATTGCTGCTACTCGATGAACCGCTTTCAGCACTTGATGCAAAAGTTCGACAAAGACTGCGTCGAGAGATTCTTGATCTGCAGCGAAAAATTGGGATTACCACTGTACTGGTTACCCATGACCAGGAAGAAGCACTGACAATGGGCGACCGAATCGTTGTGATGGACCACGGAGTGATCGCACAGACTGGCACCCCACAGGAGATATATAGCAACCCAACAACTCCTTTTGTAGCGAACTTCATTGGAAAAATGAATTTTCTTGATGGTGTCGCTTCGGGAGCCGGTGAAGTCGCAGTCAATCAGTTCAGTTTTGACTGTGCCCAAGCCACTGAAACATTCTCTTCAGGCGACCGTGTACTGTTGTGCATCCGCCCTGAAGACATCGTTATTTATGACTCGGATTTCGATAACAATGAAATCAACTGCAATAATGCGATTGTTATCGATTCTGAATTTCTAGGATCTGTTTTTCGTATTCGCCTCGCTTTTGAAGAGAGCAGCTCGACGGAATTCATTGCTGAAGTGCCACCTTTCAATATGCGTTCACTGGAAATTAAGAGTGGTGCAAATGTAACTATCCAGTTTCCACCCAAGCGGCTGCACATCTATCCAGCCTAGTACCTGGCATGGCTACTGCATCGGCAATCGTCACCAAGTACAGCCGTGACGACAAGTTTCAGGGTGGAATTCTGGTATTGATTGCTCTGGTGGTTGCAATTGCGGTGCTTCTGCCACTTTGTACGATCTTTCTAAAGAGTGTCGAAAATAGAGATGGAAATTTTGTCGGAATATTGAACTATGTTGAATATTTCCAAACTCCAGCACTCGTTGCTTCTATCTACAACACGATCATAATCGGGGTCGTCACAACTCTCATCGTCATTACTCTGGCATTCATCTATGCCTATGCTTTGACAAGAAGCTGCATGCCCTATAAGAACCTGTTTCGGTCGATTTCGCTCATTCCTTTATTAGCGCCGTCACTGCTGCCAGCGATTGCACTTATCTACATGTTTGGCAATCAGGGCTATATGAAAGAGTTGATGTTTGGCTATGAAATCAGGGGGCCGATTGGAATTGTCATTTCTCTGGTGTTTTGGATATTTCCGCATGTCGTCATTCTTTTATCAACAGCACTATCGACTGCGGATGGGCGGCTTTACGAGGCTGCAAAAGTTCTTCGTACGAAGAGTATTCGAACGTTCTTCAAAATCACACTGCCGGCCGCAAAATACGGTGTGATGAGTGCTTGTTTTGTCGCATTTCTGTATGCAATCACGGATTTTGGAGCCTGCAAGGTAATCGGCGGCTGGTATACCGTCCTGTCGCTTGATATTTACAAGCAGGTTGTTGGCCAGCAAAACTTTCAACTCGGTTCCGTCGTCAGCGTCATTCTGCTTCTTCCAGTTGTCGTGACCTTCATAGCACAACGGCAAGTACAGCGCAAGCAAACCGCGCAAATCACTCCAGGTTCTGTCCCCTATCAGCCAAAACCGAATCGACGGTTTGATTTATTGATGCTGCTCTACTGCATTGTAGTGAGCATCATTTTGCTTGCTATTCTGGGAACAGCTGCTTTTGCATCCTTCGTCAAGTTCTGGCCCTACAACCTGAGTCTATCCCTCACCAACTATCAGTTCAATCTGATGGACGGTGGCAGCTGGCAGGCATATCGCAACAGTGTGGTCATGTCGCTATACACCGCATTCATAGGAACAGCAGTCATATTCTGCAGCGCTTATTTCATCGAAAAAACAAGAAGATACAGAGGACTGCGTTCATCCTTGAACTTTCTTTCCATTGTCCCACTAGCCACGCCGGGGATGGTTTTGGGACTGGCTTACCTTTTCTTTTTCAATGATCCTTTGAATCCACTGAACTTCATTTACAAGACCATGATTATTCTGGTCCTGGCTAACATCGTACACTACTATACGGTACCCCATTTGACTGCGACGACCGCCCTAAAACAACTAGACGTTGAATTTGAATCGGTATCCGCTTCCCTTAAGGTTCCGTTCTACAAGACTTTTTGGCATGTGACCCTGCCGATATGTATTCCGGCATTATCAAATATCTGGATTTATCTGTTCGTGACGGCAATAACAACAGTTTCCGCTGTTGTCTTTCTTTACGGACACGACACTAATATCGCGGCTGTAGCTGTAGTCAATATGGATGATGCTGGTGACGTTGCACCAGCTGCCGCGATGGCCATGATGATTGTGTATACAGCGATGGGTGTACGAATCGTACACTGGCTACTGACACACTTCATCGAAAAGCACACCCAAAAATGGAGACAGCAGAAACAGATCTCAGATTAGCCGTTCAGAAAATCAGCTTCGATCGAATCGTCGTAATCTCAAACTTCAGATGACTCTTGTTCAACAATCGGAGAACCGCAGCAGAAACAGCAGGTCCCAGGTCAATGGACTTCACTTCATCGAAAATATCGGTTCGCTTCTGGTGTAAGATTTGGTGAGTCTTTGTGCACCACACACGGCAGCCATAAATCAGCAAGACTGAAATGGATCGCTTCATACGGCGGCAGCGAAACCGACGCATCTTCGTAAAGCCGGTCGATCAACACCCACTCAGTGTCGTGCAACTGGTAAGTTTCTAGTGAGCGCGCATCGGGGTCGACGAACCAGTGATAACCAACACCTGCGCGCGCATAGACCGCCCACTTTCCGCCGAGACCCAGCTTACGGGTGGAAGGGGACAGCACTTCACACACCCAGTCCGGAGCTAATGTAAAGTAAGCCTCTTTGGGCATTAGAGGCATTCGTTCGCGTCGCCAGCCTGCAATATCGGGTACCACGACATCATCGCCGAAGTGAAGTTCAGGTTCATGTAGAATCCACCAGCCACCCGGTCCGCCATTGCCGAAATGAAAAGGCGGACCAACGAGCATCCTAAGCCCAGAACCTGCAATCGCATAAGGTGGAGCGGGTCGCGAATGAGTATAGAGCCTGCCGTCAACAATTTCTGCAACCAAATGCGGTGGCGCGTCCAGCACGTCCTGATAAGTCGCGCGAGGTGATGCTTTCTCCAATTTAGCCGTTTGTACTTTGGGCATCTCCGCCTAGTTCAAAAACAGAAGTTGAATCAAATATACAACATTACGACCACGAGGTATTCGAGTGCCAGAGCGACTGCCGCTCAATGCACTTCAACTCCACTTCGGAAAGCGCGTTGATCTCAAGAATACTAGAAAATGATGATCGCACGTTTTCCAGAATTTTTGGCACAAAATTCGAGAATAAATTGCTATATTATCCGCGTACAAAGAAGCCGGTATCTTATACCGGCTTCAAATCAATATTCTCGTCAAAATCCTATTACTTTTGCTCGGCAAATTACTCCGAACTTGGCTGAATTTATTCATAATTTTGGTTTGACACGTCTGAATCTTCCGTTTGAAGCAAACACCGGACGCATCCTGGTTACCCAAACAGTTGTAACTGCTGTAGGTGCCATCGTTTGTACAGTCTTTGGACTTGTTGCGTTTTATTCAGCTTTACTGGGTGGGCTCGCCTGCATCATTCCTAATACCTATGCAATCTGGCGAGTCTTTGGAAAGAATCGCGCAGTTCACCCCAATGACCCGCGTATATTCGGCATCATGCTTCGGGCCGAAATGATCAAATTTGCTACCACTGCCTGCGTATTTGCAGCAATCTTCTGGTTAGTCAGCTCTATCAATCCAATCGCCATGTTTTCGGTATTTACCGTGGTAACCTTTGCTGGCTGGATTGAAGCGGGCCTTCGTATTCGCTGACATCCTCTGTTAACTTTCACCGGAACTTTCGAAGTCAATGGCTAGTGGCGAACCCTTAACAGCTTCAGGCTACATTAAGCATCACTTGCAGAACCTGACTTTCGGAAATCATCCGGAAAACGGCTGGTCAATCGCTCACAGTGCTCAAGAAGCGAGTGACATGGGATTTATGGCCTTTCACCTCGACAGCCTGTTTTGGTCCATCGTACTGGGCGCACTGTTTCTGCTCGTTTTTCGCATAGCCGCAGTTCGTGCAACCAGCGACACACCCGGCTCATTTCAGAATTTCATTGAATGGATCGTTGACTTTATCGAAGATAACGTCAGAGGATCTTTTTCCGCAAAAAACGATCTGATCGCACCTCTCGCTCTGACATTGTTTGTCTGGGTCCTGCTGATGAATCTGATGGATCTGGTACCGGTCGACTGGATACCCGAACTCGCCAAACTGATTGGTATCGAATACATGAAGGTCGTGCCAACGACTGACCCCAATATCACATTCGGACTGGCACTTTCGGTTTTTGCCCTGATGATCTATTACAGTATCAAGATGAAGGGACTCGGTGGCTTTCTCGGTGAACTCACCTTGCAGCCATTTGGTAAGTACATGATGCCTGTCAATCTCTTTCTTGAAGGTATCAGCCTGATCGCTAAACCGTTATCGCATTCACTTCGACTGTTTGGTAATCTGTATGCCGGTGAAATGATCTTTATCCTGATCGCTCTTCTGTATAGCACAAATATTGCGCTATCAGCACTGGGCGGCGTATTGCAGTGGGCCTGGGCGGTATTTCACGTGCTGATCGTGCTACTGCAGGCGTTTATTTTCATGGTGCTGACCATCGTCTACCTCGACATGGCTCACCACAAACATTAATATATGATTTCAACTATATAAGGCTGTCAAAACGGAGATTACATTATGGAAGCAGCATTGTATTTTATCGCGGGTGCCGTACTGCTCGGCATGGGCGCAGTCGGCGCCGCGGTTGGCATTGGAATTCTCGCCGCGAGATTCATTGAGGCCATCGCGCGACAACCTGAACTGCTGCCAATGCTGCGAGTTCAATTTTTCATTATGATGGGGCTCGTGGACGCGGTTCCGATGATTGGTGTCGGTATCGCATTCTATATTCTGTTCGCGGTTGCCTGACGAGTGCCGGTCAATATTTCGACCGGTTCAAATCAACTGTTATAGAGAATAGCAATGAATATAAATCTGACGCTAATCGGACAGACGATCACGTTCATCATTTTCGTCTGGTTTTGCATGAAGTTTATTTGGCCGCCGATTATGAATGCGCTGAATGAAAGACGTAAAACCATCGCGGATGGATTGGCCGCAGCAGCAGAAGGGCAGCGTGAACGCGAGCGCGGTCACCAGGATGCGGATCAGCTGATCGAGCAAGCGAAATCACAAGCCCAGGAAATTATCGCCAAGGCTGAGAAACGCGGAGCCGAAGTTGTAGCCGAAGCCAAGCACGAGGCACGCACCGAAGGTGAGCGCATCATTACTGCTGCACGCGGTGAAATCGAAATGGAAACCAATCGGGCCAGAGAACAGTTGCGGGTTCAGGTCGCGACACTCGCAATCACCGGGGCGGAACAGATCCTTTCCCGAGAAGTAGACGCCAAAGCGCACGAGCAAATGCTCTCTGACCTTGCGGGTAATCTTTGAGTAACGGACCTGATTCGAAATGAGTGATTCTTCCAGCATCGCACGACCCTACGCACAGGCCGTCTTCGAACTGGCCAAAGAGACCGGACGATTTGAAGATTGGAGCAATCAGTTAGAAATGCTATCGGAGATCGCCGAACATCCAGACTTCAATGCTCTGGTCAGCGATCCGCGAATCACGCGCGAGCAGGTGTTGAGTGTGGTACTTGAAATCACCGGTGAGCATCTGGACGCGCAGGCCCAGAACTTTGTCAAAATCCTGAGTCATTATCGCAGGCTGTCGGCGCTACCATTGATCGCTAGACAGTTCGAGTCGCTGAGAGCCGAGGATGAAGGCGTGATTGAAGCGGAACTTGAAGCTGCATATGAACTGGATAGCGAGCAGCAGGCACAATTGATCGAAGCACTGCAACAGAGAATGGGTCGAAAGGTCCGGCTGACAAGTCAGATCAACAAGGATTTGATCGGTGGCGTTGTGGTACGTGCCGGTGACTGGGTCATTGACGGCTCCGTTCGAGCCCGACTGGATAAACTCGCCAGTTCACTTGGCGTGTAATTCAATGAATCAAGCGAACTGCCATTATTGAAAAAAGAGGAACGAACCAAATGGCGATGCAATTAAACCCGTCCGAAATCAGCGAGCTGATCAAGGCTCGGATTACGGACTTTGATGCAACCGCGCAAGCGAGAAGCGAAGGTACTGTCGTATTGCTGACAGACGGCATCGTCCGTATTCACGGACTGGCCGATGCACTGCAAGGCGAGATGTTGGAATTTCCAGGTGATACATACGGTCTTGCACTGAACCTGGAACACGATTCCGTTGGTGCGGTGATTCTTGGCGACTATGAACACATCACCGAAGGCGACACCGTTCGCTGCACTGGACGAATCTTAGAAGTACCGATTGGTGAAGGACTGCTTGGACGCGTTGTTGACTCACTGGGTCGGCCACTGGATGGCAAAGGCCCGATTGAATCAAAGGGTTCAGCACCGATCGAAAAAGTCGCACCTGGCGTGATCACTCGGCAGTCAGTGTCGGAGCCCGTGCAGACCGGTCTCAAAGCAATCGATTCAATGGTACCAATCGGCCGTGGACAGCGCGAATTAATCATCGGCGATCGGCAGACCGGTAAAACCGCAGTGGCTTTGGATACGATCATCAATCAGAAAGGCACCGGTATTAAGTGCATTTATGTGGCAATTGGCCAAAAAGTCTCGAGCATCGCGAACGTGGTACGAAAGCTTGAAGAGCACGATGCCATGGAACACACCGTTGTAGTGTCGGCATCTGCAGCAGAGAGCGCTGCCATGCAGTACAT
>CAZYSR010000540.1:0-6367 GCA_964649525.1 uncultured Gammaproteobacteria bacterium | reverse complement strand
GTCGACACCTTGTAAGGCATGCGATTGGCCGTAGTAGACATGCAAGCTGCGCACCTGCAGCAGGTGTTCTGCTGCGACTCTTCTACGTCCGTTTGTAAGTCTACGCCGCATGTCCCAAATACAATTCTTGAACTTCAAGGTCGTTTTCTATTTCCGAAGGCGTTCCTTCCTTGAAAATACGACCGTTATGTAACATCGTTACAGTTTCTGCCACTCTCAAGGCGACATCCATATCATGTTCAATGATGATGTAACTGATATGTTCGGGTAGTGACTGAAGGATTTCAACCAGTTCCGAACGCTCCGTTGGGGAGAGTCCGGCAGCTGGTTCATCAAATAGAATCAGTCTCGGAGCACCAGCCAAAGCAAGCGCAATCTCAAGCTGTCGCTGCTGTCCATGGCTGAGTGTGGCAACCTGAGTCAGCATTTCTGATTCCAGATGTACCGCGCTGATCAAATTTTCTGCCGCTGCCATGGTCAGGTCTTCCTGACCCGGCCGGAGTAGTGAGTAACGGCCGCGCTTTACTCCACTGCAGGCAAGAAAAACATTGTCCAGTACGCTCAGACCGCCAAATAAAAGTGAAATCTGGTAAGTTCGCCTGAGTCCGCGGCGGGCACGCTCAAAACTTGGCATGTCCGCCACGTCCTCACCAAACAGCCTTACGCGACCGGTTGTCGGAGCAAAGTCTCCAGTTACGACGTTAAACAGTGTCGTCTTTCCCGCACCATTGGAACCCAACACCGCGCGCCGTTCACCGGCTCTGACGGTCATGTTGATGTCTGCAAGTGCCACCAGCGCGCCGAAGTGGCGGCTGATCGCCTCAAGTTCCAGGGCATTTTGCCCGGAGCTTTGCAGACGCTCTAATGCAGATGTGCGGGAATCCACCATTTAAGTGTTACTCACAACTCGGATTTTCGCGACTGACTTGTCCGTATTTCAGGAACTCTTCATACGGCAAACCAAATGTCTGGCTTACGGCTTTGGTAACCGAGATGGTTTTGTTCACCAAATTTCCTTCAGGGCCTTCAATGACCTCAGTCAGGAAAATGTCGGCAATGGCATTGCGCCGTTCATCCAGCTTAACCACTCCAGTTGGTGTTTCAAACTCCAGCGCGGACAATGCACCCCGTAAAGCGGCACCACCGTCGGACAGGTCTCCACCGACTGCTTCAAGCCCCAGCAGAGCTGCTTTTGTATTGATATAGTAAGCATGTGCAAACAGGGAGGGTGATGGGAAACCATCCGGAAACTGTTCCTGATAGGCGGCAACAAATGCATTCCAGCTTGGATTGTCCCAGGTATCAGAAATTGGACCCGCTGAAGGTGTGCCAACCACGAATTTACGAGTTGGACCCTTGGACCCTAGAACGCTTTGATCCACTGTAATGGAACCGCCGATTAGCGGTGCATCTCCGCCAGCCTGCTCATACTGGGTCAGGAAGTTGATCGCATCCGCTCCACCGAGAGCAACATAAATTGCATCAACATCATCCGGCAGCGCGGCAATAACAGATGAGTAGTCTTTGTTACCAATTGGTACCCAAAATCGAGCGTCGAGAGGCGCCTTTCCGCCCAGTCGGCAGAATGGTTCCAGAAACCCGAACACCTGAGTATACGGAAAGGAATAATCTTCTGCCAGCACCGCAACACTACGGTAGCCTTTCTCGTTGTACGCGTACTCACCAAGACCTGCCATCCATTGGGCACCTTCGGTGCTGAAGCGGAAAAAGTTTTCCGCCGGCTCACGCAATGTTGTGTCCTGTGCGGCCGATGAACCATTCAGAAACGTTACATTGGGTTGAGTTTTGGCATAGTCCTTGACGGCAAGTCCTTCCGAACCTGACAACGGACCAATCAGAACTTGTATCCCATCCTGTTCGACGAGCTTTCGTGCGGCGCGAATCGCACTGTCCGGTGAAGCATCCGAAGATCCGGTGATCAGTTCAATATTCTTTCCACCGGCGGAGTTTCCGAATTCTGCAAGCGCCATTTGTACGCCGCGCATACTATCTTCACCGAGTACAGCGAAAGCGCCTTCCAGAGTGGCCAAGGCCCCCATTTTGATGGTGTCTTGTGCCATAGCACCCGTTGAAAAGGCAATCAACGCGACTACAAGAGACATTTTTTTCAATATTTTCAGCATATTTAATCTCCGTAAAGTTAATTGAAAAAAGTTAGGGGTTATCAAATGATTCCTGTGAATGCGGGTCAATCTGGTTGACACCATTCATAGCCAGGCGGTTTTCCCGGGCAGTACGAAATTTATTTCGCAGTCGATGCCAAAGACCAAGCATTCCATCAGGTGAGAATAGCACAATCAGCAAAAATGCTAATCCGATGACGGTATTGAATCGTTCGCGATCAATCAGATCAATCGCAAAATTTTCCAGTAGCACAAATGCAATGGCGCCTAAGAAAGGGCCGATCGGGTGGCGAAGGCCACCAACGACGGCAATAACCAAAATGTCAATGACAACATCGATTCCAATGGATCCGGGAGAGATGCGTCCATTGAACCAGACCAGCAACACGCCTGCAGTGCCTGCAATGATACCGGATAAAAAGTAGGCAAAAATTCGATGGAAGGGAACATTGAAGCCAAGTGACCGCATGCGCCTCGGATTGTCTCGTATGGCTTGTAAAGTCAATCCGAACGTAGAGCGCGAGATATAGAAAACCGTCGTCAATGCCAGGGCTGCAATAACAAGGGTGAGGTAATAGAATGGCGTTGGGTTACGCCAGTAGATTCCAAATAATGTTGGCGGTTCCACCCCAGCAAAGCCGGTAAATCCATTGAAGATTACGTAGTTCTGCCGGACAAAGAAGAAGAATGCAACAGCAATTGCCAGAGTGATCATGATGGTGTAAATACCTTCGGTGCGAACCGAAATTGCACCGACGAAAGAACTGAATACTGCAGCGAAAGAAATGGCGATGATCACTGTCAGCCACCAGGGCCAACCCAGCCCCATTACGCCTACACTGTTTTCACCTAGAATAGCGACTGTGTATCCGGCAAGCCCTGCCGCCGTCAGTTGTGCGAGACTGATCATTCCTCCATATCCGGCCAGCATCATCAGCGATAGTGCGATGGTGGCAAGAATTAACGAGTACGCGCCGATCTGAAAGGTGAAAAAGTCGCTTGTAAACCAGGGATAAGCGATCAGGAAAACAGCAACAACTATGATTCCGGGGTGTATACCGGAATCGGACCAGGAATTGGAAAACCAACGTTGTTCTCTCATTGTCTTGACCAGCTTCCTCCCATCAGGCCCTGCGGTCTGACAGCGAGAACAATCACCATAATTAAAAATGTTACCACCACACCATACGTGGGAAAGTATGCCAAGCCGAACTGCTCCGCAAGTCCGATAAGCAGTGCACCGATTGCTGCACCCGGGACGGAACCGAGTCCACCGACGATCACAACAATCAGCGAAGCGAGCAGATAGCGCACGTCTTCACCAGGGGATATCGAAAGTGCAGTTCCGCCAACAACACCTGCGAATCCGGCGAGTCCAGCACCAATGCCAAAAACCAGTACAAACACCAGTTGAACGTTCACTCCAGATGCGGATAGCATGTCGCGATCATTGACACCTGCACGAATCATCATGCCGACTTTAGTACGATTCAAAAATAGCCAAAGTGCAGCTCCAACCGCAACAGCTACGAAAAAGACTGCGAGCCGGTAGATGGGATATTTAATGTAAACGGCATCACCAGAGGAACGAATGGTGGACACAACTGGTAGTTGAGCGGCACCGAACAGCCAGTCTGGCGGCGTGAATTGATAGGTTGCCCCAGTCCATATCGCAAGCATCAGATCTGCGACTATGATCGAAATTGCAATAGTGACCAGTGTTTGACGAATGTCATCACCTTCCATTCTTCGAAACACCAGCGTTTGCATTAGCATTCCGCTCAGGGCGACTACTACGAAAGCTATCGCTAACCCCAAGAACCAACTACCGGTTGTATCTGCAACTTCGTAACCAATGTAGGCGCCAAGCAGATACATTGATCCGTGCGCGAGATTGACGTTGCGCATCAAACCGAATATCAATGTAAATCCACTGGCGACTAGAAAGTAGAGTCCGCCAAGTGTGAGGCCGTTGAGGAGTGTATTGACGAAAGTTTTCTTGCGCCCGAAGATATCAATGAGCCATTGCGGCCACACTGCGAAAATCAGCCAAAGAAGGACGACTGCAAAAAGCAGAATTACAATCGACCAGAAGGTGTGTTGCTCTATGAATCGCCGCATTACTCAATTTGCCAGCCAGTTAACCAGCCGTCTCCGATCGGCTTGAGTCTCAGCCTTTTGAAGACATAGAAAAAGAATTGGGTGTCGTTTCTTCGACCCACATTTCCACTGCATCAAGTCTGCGAATCCCTTTGCAACCAATGCAGTACTTCAGATAAGCTATTTCGAAATTGGCTTAAATACTCTTCACTTCGCTGTTGTAACAATTCTACATTGAACGCGAGTTAATGAGTAGTTTATTCCGATTGCGTCCCGACTAGGCGGGATGCTTGGGGAGAGTTGGCAATTCAATATGAAGAAAACAGGAAATTTGTAGATAGATGTACGAATTGGCGTAATGAAGGATTCACGTCGAAAGTGCCAAATGTTCCATTCACATCGGTATTGACATTGTTTCAATCCAAGAACCTTCTGCTAAGCGGCACTTATTTAAGCAAATCATGCTTTGGTAGCGACAATCGCACTTGAAGTTTGAGATGAATCAAGGCAGTCGTCTCTCAAAAAAATCATGTCCAAGCGACCAAACATTGTCGTCAATTCACCCGGTGCCAGCACATAATTCAAGTTGAAGTTCGGGTTCTTTTCCAGAAAATTTCTATTGAAAGTTTTCATGAGAAAATGCCCACCTGGCACCAGCGCATCGCAGATATTTTCAGATAACTCTCGATTCAAGTAGTTGAAGCAGATGATCGCGTCCAGACTTTGTGATGGCAATCGAAAGTCATTTAAATCGGCTACGATTGGGTGAATTGCTAAGCCTCTGGCTTTGGCTTCACTAATGCTAAGATGCAGCGCAATTCGACTGCAGTCAATCGGCATCACATAGCAACCCTGAGCAGCAAGAAGCAGTGAGTGACGGCCCCGTCCACTCGCCAAATCGACGATCCGATGATCAGGCTTGAACAGTTCCAAGTAATCAATCAGAAACGGGTCTGGTTTTGGAACTTCGGTGTTTTCTCGCTTGCGATACTTGTCGTCCCAGCGAATGGCATCATCAGACACCGGACAACCTCAGAATTCGGTTTTGAATGGCTGGACTGTTACTATTTGACCCGCATCGACATTTCCACACTCGAGTGGTAGCACGATATAGCAATTTGCTTTGCTCATCGACGTCAATACACTGGAGTTCTGGTTCCCGGTAGTCTCCACAACAGCCTGTCCGCTTTGGTCGTAGAACAGAATCCCTCGTTGAAATTCAAGCCTTCCAGGAGTTTTAAATATTGGGTATGCACATCGCGCTGAAATTTCCAGAGGCGTGACTTGATTTTCTCCCTTGAGTTTTCTAAGCGCTGGTTTGACAAATTTGTCAAAGGTGACGACTACAGAAACAGGATTGCCTGGCAAACCAAAAAACCAACTGTTTTTGATCTTGCCGAATGCGAGCGGTCGGCCGGGTCGCATGGCAACTTTCCAAAGTTTTAATTCACCTAAAGTCTCAAGTGCCTGCCTGACAAAATCTGAATCGCCAACTGATGCGCCAGCCGTGGTGATAATGACATCCGCTTCTTCTGCACCTTTTGCTAGAGTTGCAATCGTGTCATCCAGGTTATCGCGCACCACACCCAGATCAATTGACTGGACATGGACTCTATCAAGCAGGGCGAACAATGTATAGCGATTGCTGTCGTAAACATCGCCGACGCGAAGTGACTCACCTACACCGCGAAGTTCGTCACCCGTTGAACAGAACGCAACTTTCGGTGTTCGCTTTACCAGGATGCTCTCACAGCCAACCGAAGCCAGAAGGCCTAACTCGGCCATGCTAATTGCTTGCCCCTCACGGATGGCAATTTCACCTGCCGATATATCTTCACCCGCGTTTCGAACATGTTGACCTTTTTTATGACCACGCCGAGTAACCACGTATTCATTTTCCTTCTCGCAGTCCTCCTGCATGACAACAGTGTCAAGTTGATCTGGAACGACTCCGCCCGTGAATATGCGGATGCATTCACCTGATTTGAGATTCCCTAGGTAAGGACTCCCAGCTGCTGAAGTGCCGACTAACTTTAAGCGTGAAACGTCTCCTTTGTCGGAAAGGTCAGCGAACTGGCAGGCATAACCATCCATCGCCGAGTTTCGATGGCCTGGAACATCCG
>CAZYSR010000539.1:0-1576 GCA_964649525.1 uncultured Gammaproteobacteria bacterium | reverse complement strand
TTCCAGGTGTGACGGTTCCAAAGATCAGGACTGCCGATTGATAGAGAACCAGGCTGAGTCCCCAGGTCGCAAGTAAAGTATCAAAGATACGCCCGTATAAGCGCCGGATAATCAGCAATTCAACGATACCGCCGAAAATCGCAGTCACTATGGTGGCGAAAATAATAGCGAGAGGATATGGAATTCCAATTTGTGTAGCGAACAGGGTGGCATAAGCACCGAACATGATAAATTCGCCATGTGCAAGATTAATGACACCCATCAGGCCGAACATTACAGCCAAGCCAACCGTTGCGATCAATAAAATCGCTGCACTGGACAGCGACGATAGCAATAGCGTAGCTAGAAAATCAAGTTCCATCGCAATCGAAGTTCCAAAATTCTCCGAATTTAAAAATAGAAGGCGCGAGTAAATTTATCAGAAAATTTACTCGCGCCGCAGTCACGATTAACTTTTAAGTTTCGATCAAAGATCTGCAGGCGTAAAGTGCTCCGCTGTGTCGGGATTTGCGATCAGGTCACAAACTTGATCTTCGAAACTTGGCGCAACCGATTCAAACGTCTGGATTACGTCAAATCCATGAGTTCGATTTCCGCGAACAATGTAAATGTTCTGCTTTAAATGATGTGAACCGGGTTGCATGGTAACCGTTCCATTTGGTCCATCAAACGAAATTCCGCTCTCAAGTGCCGCAATAACGGCATCGCTGTCTGTAGTTCCAGCCACTTCTACTGCCTTAGCCCAAATGTGCACGGCATTCCAAACATCGGCCGCTTCGGAAATGATTGGTTCGTCAAGACTGTAAGCAGCCTCCCACTTTGCTTTAAATGGTTCATTGTTTGGCTCATCAATCCACATGAAGTATTCTTGCGAGGCAACAATGCCCTCACCAGCATCTGGTGAAACGACCACCTGTTGATTGCCTGATCCATAGTTGGTTGATACGATTCCCATTTTTTCTTTCAAACCAGCTGCAGCAAACTGCTCCAGGAACCCGGTTTGGTTCGCTCCAACAGGCAATGCAGCCACAAAATCAGGCTTTGCGGCCTGAATTTTCTGAATTGTTGGGGAATAGTCTGTCACGGTCAAAGCCAGAAAGTCAGAACCAACAACTTCACCGCCGTATTCTTTTGCATAGTGATCGATCCAATGCGCAGATATAGTTCCGAAGTTGTAGTCTGGGGCCATGATGTAGATTCTTGGACCGTATTCCTTAATTGCCCACTCAATCAGTACACTCATTTGCTGAGAGGCAGAAGCGCCCGTGATAAATGTCTGTTTGTCGCAAGCACCACCTTCATAAAGAGCACTATAGAAATAGGGGATGTTGTTCTTGCGAACGATTGGACGCATTGCTTCACGCGATGAACTCGTCAGTCCTGCAAAGAGTACGTCGATTTGATCGCGCAGAATAATTGTGTTCGTGTACTGAGTGAATTTTGCCAATTCAGATTGTGCGTCATATTCAACAACCTCAAGTTGTTGACCCAGTACGCCCCCATTCTCATTAATGTTGTTCACGGCCAAATGCAGTGCCTGGCTTTGCTGAATACCGTAGATATTCAATCCGCCGGT
>CAZYSR010000538.1:0-7946 GCA_964649525.1 uncultured Gammaproteobacteria bacterium | reverse complement strand
TTGCCGGAAACTGTCAAGAAGTTGGTGTTGGCAGGCATGTCCGTCAATATAAGCATGAAAGCGGATCAGAAACAGTTTAGCACTGCGTTGCGTCAAAATTTAGCGAAGGTGAATTCAGCTGTATACATCACCCAGCATATTCAAGCAGTTGGCAGAGTAGGTGCTTCTCCGCTGCACATTGCGGCCTTAATGAACTCTCAAGAAGCGGTACAAATGCTCATTGACCTAGGCGCCCGTGTTAATCAAACCACCATAATGAATGAGACACCACTGTTCTATGCTATTTCTGGCATGTCGATTGAGGTCGCGCAAATTTTAATTGTCCATAATGCCGACATCAATCTGAATGACTTTGACGGCTTTTCGCCAATGCATATGTCAGCGTATCGAAATTCAGCTGACGCACTGAATCTGCTGCTCGAAAACGGTGCGAACATTGAGGCACTAACTCGGCGCAATTGGACCCCGCTTCACGTAGCAGCGTGGACAAATTCAAGGGAAGCGGCTAGAGTGCTGATTGCAAGAGGAGCGGATCTGACTGCTACTACAGATAGAAATCTGACACCGCTGGATTTGGCGAGTGACGAAAATCATACTAATATGATGCGGCTTCTGTTGCTAGGTTTTTGAGAGACCAAAGCTGCTGGCTATATGCGTAATCATACAGATTGGCTGAATCTGAGAAAGAGACAATTGACCAAAAGAGTTCCATTTCAATTGGCCGAAGTAGAATTGAGATTATCGCTATAGAATGTCCGTCTGACCACCGATTCCAGCAATAGAAACTTGACTCTACAGCATCTGTTTGCCTTCAATGAATCCAATCGCAAGAACTACACCGAGTCTCGCATCTGACAAGGATACGCAGATGCGGTTGAAGGCGTTTGCGCGCGTCAGGGAACTGACCGAAATTCATGGGCACCTCACAAAACAGGAATTAGATCTCGGATTTGAACATGAAGGTGAAATCATCCCGATACATAGTAAAGCTGGACAGGGAATTTGGAAGCCCAAACAAATGGATCATTTGCTGTCGGTCAAGACGGTTATTCCCAAGCCTGGTGGTAAAGTTTGGTATGAAGATCAACTCACCGCGCACAAAAGCATATTTGAAGAAAGTGATGCAATAGATTACGCATTCATGGGTAAAAATCCACAGAATGCTCGAAATCAGTGGTTACGAAACGCGTGTGAACTGCAAATTCCAATCATCTATTTTTTAGGAGTCGCACCGGGTCGCTATCAAGCGATAATGCCAACATTCATTCAGGATTGGGACCAACGTCACCTTAAAGTGAGGCTGATATTTGGGGACCTCGTTCAAAATCAGCTTACGCCACCTGAAAATCATACTGAGCGTCGTTACGCATTAAGAATCGTGAAACAAAGACTGCATCAGTCGACATTTCGTGAGGCGGTTATCAACGCTTATGGCGGACGTTGTGCTATATCCAGACTTCGCGAACCACGTCTCATTGACGCTGCACATATTGTCCCCGACAAAAATATCAAATTTGGACAGCCTATCGTTCCAAACGGTTTGCCTCTTTCGAAAATTCATCATGCTGCATTTGATGCCAACCTACTGGGTGTTGATCCTGACTACAAATTGCATTTATCCGATCGACTATTGGTCCAGAAAGACGGTCCGATGCTTGAATTGTTGAAGCAGTTTCACGGAGAACTTATCCAGCTGCCAAATCGAAAAGAAGATTATCCAGACCGAGACCGGCTTGCGGTGCGTTTTGAGAACTTCAAATCTGCGGCCTGACAAATTTAGTCAGTAAAATCTGACTAGTTAGGAGCAACTACAGTGCTAACAATTCATATTTGATGAACCGGATTTAAATTGTGCAGTCCCAATTTGAACCGAATCGCGCCCACAGCACCTACTTGTTGAAAATCATCGGTCATACCCATTAACAGCGTGTCTTAGGAATGACCAAGACAGTTTGCCTGTTCAAGCAAATTTAACTTCAGCAAATCCTGCCCGCTTTTCGAGGAGTTGATGAACCTTTCTTGACCGCTCAGTTGAAGAGTGATTCTTACCACTGCGGTGATTCAAATCGTAAGCTCTGGCAAACGGTAGAAAGTGCCGGATGGTCTGGTTAAGAACGAAAGGGACAAGAACCAGAGATATTTCGATGAACGTCGAAACGATTTCGATTGATGGAAGTATTGTGGAAGTTAAAATCCGTGGCGGAAAACAGCTCCAGGTGATGCGTCTATCACATACTTCTTACGACATTGCATTCTCGAAATGGCACTCCACTCTCTTGAGTCTTCTTTCGCAACAGACAGAATCTCGTACTAATGCGAAAAACCGACGAATTGGGTGTGCTACTCATACTTCTGGCCGCGGTTTCATGGAGTACCGCAGGATTGTTCACCCGCGTCATAACTACCGATATTCCAACTACGCTGTTCTGGCGGTCGTTGTTTGGTGGTCTCTGTGTGCTCGGAATTGCAATGGCTATACACAAGTCCACCGATATCCGCACTGCATTTCGTTTCACCTTAGGGGAGACGGTTATTGCAATACTCTCCACGGCAGGAATGATTTGCTTCATTTCCGCATTTTTTCATACTACTATCGCGAACGTGGCATTTGTCTACGGCACAATGCCACTCTTGACATACATCCTCTCCTTGATCTTGCTGAGGGTGCGCGCGAATGCCGTTTCCCTCGGATGCTGCGTATTGTCAGCCGCGGGGGTAGTCGTCATGACATCCGGTAATAATCTGCCATCGGATTACCTAGGTATAGGACTGGCGTTTGGGATGACAATTTTCATGGCATCTTTGACTGTCGCTGCAAAATTCTTTCCATGTGCTGACAGTACCAAGGCTACGTATCTTTCCGCCTTGTTGGGGGCTTTGGTGACGGCTCCCTTTGCAACTTTTGGCAACGTCAGTTCTGCTGACTATTTCTGGCTGATTGTTTACGGTATCGTGAACGTGGGTGTGGGTTTCGGAGTGTACTTGATTGGCGTAAAGCGTGTATCTGCGCTGGTTGCCGCCCTTGTCGGACTGACCGAAATTCCACTGGCGCCAATTTGGGCTTGGATGTTGTTCAAGGAACGAATGGAAGTTTCTGTGTTGCTCGGTGGGTCAGTGATTGTTATTGCCGCGGTGATCTACATTACAAGCTCTGGCAAGTGGGAGAAAGTTTCGGATGATCGGGTCATGGAAAGTAAAAACTGATAGAGATGTTTCGATGAACTATTCAAAAAAAGAAAAAGTATCAAAAGCGGACAGTGAATTGATGGAAGAATTGGAATCGAAATTTTTTGTATATTCGGTGTGACTGCCCTACAGTGTTTAAACAGGAAGAGTGGGAAATGAATATTGCTGAATTCGGACGGGTCATTGGTCACGAAAGCCGCGTGGCAATGCTACAGGCGTTGATGGGCGGTGTAGCTCTATCAGCAAGCGAATTGGCCTGGCATGCCGGGGTGACTAACCAGACGGCAACTAGTCATCTCAATGAGCTAGTGAATGCGAAATTGCTATACAGAAGGAAGTGCGGACGATTCCATTACTATGAAATTAACGGTGACTCGGTTGCATCCACTATCGAAAAAATCGCATCTGGTATTCCTGTGAAGGACAGTCGAGACTTCCGACGAAATGTGAAACCCGAATTGAAAAAAGCTCGATTCTGTTACGATCATCTGGCAGGGGAGCTAGGCGTGGAAATTTCTCGAATTCTCGTCCAAATTGAGGCATTAATTCTGTATCAAGACAGTTTTCATCTTCCAGATACAGAACACTCAATTTACCGGACAATTGGTGTTGATTTAGACGAGGTTCGAAAAAGTAGACGCCAACTTTGCCCTCGTTGCTTAGACTGGACGGAGAGACTTCCGCATGTTGCAGGCGCTGTCGGTGCGGCGATTGCTACAAAGATGGTTGAGTCTGGTTTCATATTCCGGTCTCGAAATGACCGCTCGGTCAACATTACGAGGTCGGGAAGGTTTTTCCTAATTGACAAGCTAGGAATAAGTCCATCGTTCTTTGCTGATGTGACTGAAATGAATAATCCTTAGAGTCGTAGTCCTTTATCGGTTTAAGGTCAACAAACAGAAAGTCCGTAGGTTACATCTGCTTTTTCGGCGGACGGGGACCAAATAATGCAGTACCAATTCTGACATGAGTTGCGCCTTCGGCCACTGCCTGCTCAAGATCGTCGGTCATGCCCATCGACAGCGTGTTTAGAGTATGTCCTTGGCAATTTGCTTGTTCAAGCAAATTTTTGACCTCAGCGAAAATTGTCCGCTGTTCATTCGGGTCGGAGACTGGTTTCGGTACAATCATGAAACCTCTCACGCGAATACGTTCAAAATCATGGATTTTGTTAAGAAGTTCAAGAGCTGACATAGCATTTAGACCAGACTTGGTTTCCTCTTCCTGCAAATTAAGTTGCAAACAGATATTGAGCGGTGGACAATCTGCCGGTCGCTGTTCATTGAGCCGAGCAGCAATCTTGAAGCGATCGACACTGTGCACCCAGGAAAAGTTTGAAGCAATCTGTCGGGTCTTGTTACTTTGGATGCTACCGATGAAATGCCATTCAATCTGCAGATCTTCCAGTTCTTGCTGCTTGCCAATTGCCTCCTGAACAAAGTTTTCTGCAAAAGCCCGCTGTCCACACGCTGCAAGTCCGCGAATAGATGACGCGGGATGAATTTTACCGACTGCAACGAGCTGAACCGAGCCGGGTTCACGACCAGCGGCCGCTTCAGCCGCGCGAATTCTATCGTTTACTTTTCGATAGTTTTCTGCGAGATCAATCATTGCTGTAATACATAATGAGCGCGATTTTCTTGAGAAGATTATTAAACAATTCAAAAATTAGAATCATCAGTTTTCAGGTAGAGCAGTGCTCAATTTCATTCGATGAAGCTCAAACCGGCAAACCAACGGGTTATTGATGCTTTGAGCGCAATGAATATCGAATGCGAGTTACAAATACTAAACCACGAAACGCGGACTTCCCAGGCAGCCGCTGAGACACTCGGTTGTTCGGTTTCTCAAATCGCTAAATCACTAATTTTCTCTACCAAATCGAAACGTCCGGTTCTCGCAATTACCAGTGGCAGTAATCGGGTCGTACTCAGTCTGCTTTCCGACATCATTGGTGAGAAAGTAGGCAAGGCTGATGCTGATTTTGTTCGAGAAATGACGGGTTTTGCTATTGGCGGTGTAGCACCTGTTGGATTAGCCAATCCTATTGAAACAGTATTTGACCGCGATTTATTCGATCATGAAACAGTTTGGGCAGCCGCCGGAACTGCCAATTCCCTGTTTCCCATTTCGCGCGAAAATCTGCAGCGACTTGCAGGCGACCGAATCTGCGACTTTACAGCACCGTTAGATTAAATCTGTCGCGACGACTCCGCCGATGATGGTATGGGCAACTTTGCCCCGCATCTGCATGCCGCCGAATGGATTGTTCTTGCCATTGCTCAGCATTTCGTCGGGATTAAACTCCCACGATTGGTTAGGATCGAAAATACAGATATCCGCTGGAGCGCCTTCTGAGAGCGTACCCAGACTTAGGCCTAGAGTCTTTGCAGGATTGCAGGTTAGACATGCAATTGCCTGTTGCAGTGAAAGTCCGGCGTCGTCAACCAATTTCAAAGTTAGCGGGAGTAAAGATTCAAGTCCAGATATGCCTGGTACGGTTTGTATGAATGGAGCAAGTTTGTCGTCTTTGCTGCAGGGCTGATGATCAGAGCAGATTACCTGAATGGTACCGTTATTCACACCTTCCCGCAGCCCAATCATGTCAGACTCCTGTCGTAATGGAGGCATAACGTGACACAAGGTATTGAATCCCTGAATATCAAACTCTGTCAGGTGCAGGTTGTGGATGGCAACATCCGCACTGACATTCAGTCCTCTAGCCTTTGATTCAGCGATCATATCAACGGATCTCGCGCAGGACAGTTGATTGAAATGTGCCCGTACACCTGTCGTTGAAACCAAAGCCAAGTCGCGGGCAACCGCAACAGTTTCCGCAGCTTCAGGAATGGCCGACAGTCCAAGACGCGTGCTCATCTCTCCTTCGTGTACACAGCCATTACCGGTCAACCAGGGGTCCTGAGAATGTATGAATATCGTTAAATCGAAGGTTGCGGCATATTGCATGGCACGGCGCATCAACAGGGTGCTATGTATTGGAACTCTGGCATTGCTGACACCCACACAACCTGCGTTTTTGAGCGAAGCCATGTTCGTCAGCGACTCGCCCTGAAGGCCCATCGTTAGAGCTCCCAAGGGTACGACCCGGATACTCTCCTGTTGTTTTACGCTCTCTCGAATCATATGTGCCATTGATGGCTCATCGATCACGGGAACGGTATTTGGCTGAATGCAAACGGTTGTAATCCCACCGTTCAGCGCCGCCCGATGTTCGCTGTAAATTGTTAGGTGTCCTTTCGAATTTAGCTCACCGATTTTCGCATTGAGGTCAATCAGTCCGGGACACACGATCAAACCCGAGGCATCAATTGTGCGGTCAACGGGTAATTTTGCAGCCACTTCGGAATTTAGAATCTGTTCCTGATCAAAATATAAATCAGCGATTTCATCCCGACTGTTTGCCGGATCTATAATCCGTCCGTTTCGAATGACACTAACCATCGTGACCCGTTCTACCCAGACTGCCGAAATCCGCCCATTATTTTTGACATGACCGCCATTCGAACCGCGACGCCATTTGATACTTGTGATAGGATTACCGAATGGCTGCCGTCAGCGACTGCAGAAGCTATTTCCAGTCCGCGGTTGATGGGACCAGGATGCATGACCATAACATCCGGTTTGGCATTATTCAGCCGTTCTTCAGTGAGGCCATAGCAACGATAGTATTCGCGTTCACTTGGAATCAATTGTCCTTCCATTCTTTCTAACTGTAACCGCAGCATGACAATGACATCTGCGTCCTTAAGCCCCTCATCCAAATCGGTAAAGATCCTCACTCCCAGCGCTTCGAGCCCCGTCGGAATCAGCGTTCGAGGCGAAACGATTCGAATTTCTCCAGCTCCCAGTTTCTTGAGTGCGCTTATTTCAGAACGAGCAACTCGGGAATGCAGTACATCACCCACAATAACAACCGTGAGATCGCTGAAATTCGGCTTTCGCTGACGAATTGTGAGCATGTCAAGAAGCGCCTGTGTAGGATGTGAATAACGTCCATCGCCGGCGTTGATGATGTGAACGTGCTGCGGAACGTGGCGAGCAATGAGGTTAGCCGTGCCGCTGAAGCTGTGACGCACGACAAAGGTATCCGTGTGCATGGCTTGCAGAGTTGACACGGTATCCAGAATTGTCTCTCCCTTTGTTGTTGACATCCCATCCGACTGCATGGTGATGACGTCTGCAGACAGTCGCTTGGCAGCTATTTCGAATGTTGTTCGGGTTCGGGTACTCGGTTCAAAAAACAGATTGACGACGGTTTTACCGCGTAGCAGGGGCACTTTCTTGGTGTCGCGAGTCGCAAAATCGATAAATGATTCCGCAGTAGTGAGTAATTCCTCGATCAGTTCTCGTGGTAATTCCTCCAGAGAAATAAAGTGATTCAGACGGCCGTCAGTTCCTATTTGGATATCTTCAGGCATCAATCACACTCCGCATGGCGATTGACATACGTCAACCGTCCGTTTGGACAAATTTTGACAAACTGATGTTTATCGAGGGAAATTCTATGGCCAATAATTTCAGCCTGGAAGGGTAGTTCCCGATCACCGCGGTCCAGCAGAACCGCGAGTACAACAGAAGCAGGACGGCCCCAGGCAAAAAGTTCGTTTAGTGCGGCTCTGACGGTTCGTCCCGTATGCAAAATATCGTCAATCAGAATAATGTGGCGATTGTCGATTGCGACGGACAAAGAAGAACTGTGAACACTTGGATTGAGGCCAACTCGACTGAAGTCATCGCGA
>CAZYSR010000537.1:0-3336 GCA_964649525.1 uncultured Gammaproteobacteria bacterium | reverse complement strand
AGCCCACCAACCACTGTCCAGATGATGATTTCTGCTGATAGCGTCAAGCTGAAAAGATTGGGAGTAACAATTCCAGCCCAGTTTGCATAGAGCACACCTGCCATTGCGGCAAGTCCTCCTGAAATCGAGAATGCAACCGTTTTGTAGAGGCGAACGTCATACCCCGTAAGTTCGACGCGCTCTTCATTCTCTCGAATGGCGACCAACACTCGGCCAAAGTGGGAACGCAAGATCCAACGACAGAACACCCACGATATTACCAAGACGACACAACATAGTATGTAAAACACCAAGTCTGAAAGAAAAGCCGCGTCACTCCATGGAAAATTAAGGGTTGGAAAGCCTGGTATTCCATTAAAGCCCCCTAGGCGCGCTGACCCGATCTGATACTCCGGCCCTGCGGTTGAATTCAAGAATCGATTCAAGATCAAAGTGAATACAAGCGTAACGACTGCCAGATACACATCGCCCAATCGGCCATAAAACATTGCTGCTCCAAAGCAGGTGGTAACCAGCACGGTAAAAACGATGGCAAATAGAACTGATGTCCACGGAAGTCCAAAATTGATTGAGAAAATCACGTAACTGTAGGCACCAATTCCAAAAAACGCGCCTTGTCCAAAACAGAGAATGCCTCCGAAACCCCAAATTAGTCCCAGGCTGATTGCAAGCAATGCATAAACACACAAGAGTGAAAGCGTATAGGTACTCGCGAATGCTGGAGCGATTAGAAATACCAGCGTACCACAAACTATTGGCACGAAGAAAACATGAGTAAACCCACCAGTGTGTTGAGACGTCACTTTCCACTCCTTTGCCATATGCTAGAAATTCCTAATGGAAACAGGCGAAGCAAAATTAGTGCTGCAATTAGTAATGCAATACCTCCAGCAGCGGAACTGAATATCAAAACAGTTGATTTCGATACAATCCCAAGAATTCCAGCACTGGCCAATGTTCCCAGTAAAGGAGCGGTGCCTCCAGTGATTACTGTGATGAACGCATCAGCTATCCAGGTGGCTCCGCTGAATGGTGAGACACCAGTTGTTGGTGCCAATATTCCGCCTGCCAGCCCCGCGAGCATTCCACCGACGACAAACGTCACCATGGAGATACGTTTAACTGGATAGCCAAATGCTTGGGTCATATCGCGATTTTGCATGGCAGCTCTGGCAATGCGACCATAAACAGTTCCGTAGAGTACCCAAGCAACCAGAATTGATGTCACTGCCGCCGAAAATATCAAGAATAGGTTGTATCCATTGACCTGATAAACTCCTATGGGTATTGACCCTATATCGAGAGCAACTCCTTCAGTTGTATTGCCAAATATCATGGTCAAACCACCAGTCATTGCAAGACTCAATCCCCACGTTGCAAGCATGGTATAGATTAGCCTTCCATACAGAAATCGGATGATCACTCGCTCAATTAAGAGACTCCAGACACCAACTACAAGTGGTGCCATCACCAGCATTGCAACCCAAATGTTGAACCCCACTTTGGTTGCCATGATCGTCGCATAACCCCCGAGTGTTATGAATTCACCATGAGCGAGATTTATGATTCGCATCATGCCAAATACCAGCGCGAGACCGAGCGATATCAACGTCAGTACCGCTACCGCATAAATAATTTGAATTGCAAAGATGAATGCAATATCCACAGTAAATACCTGAAAATTCAGAACGACTGACTACACATTCAACGTTTGGGTATTGAGAAAAACTTCACCGAAAACAAATTCTGGTGGAGCATTGGTTTGATGAAGCACCCGGGAATGGCGTCGCAAGAATCACACTCTTCGATTTGATCAGCGAGTTGAAGGCGGCGTGAATCACCGCCTTCTTCACTCGATCGTGTTAAAGAGTTATTTCATATTGGACATTGGAGTCAGGATTTTCAGTCAGATTACAGACACTCTGCGTATCCACCGGCTCTCTCTGTGCAAAACTCTTAACAATATTCATCTGCTGGTTTTGAATCTCCATGACATGAATGTCCAGTTTACAGTGGTGAGTGGCGGGGTCCATTTCCACTCTTCCAGATGGCCCGACAATTGAAGCTCCACTTTCCAGCACCTTGGTAATAGCCGAACGTTCAACAGATCCGGCTTGTTCGACTGCATGCGCCCATAACAGTATGCCCTGGTATTGAGATACAGCGATTTCATGAATATCATCCGTGTTTCCGTGTTTGGCTGCCCATGCCTCCAGAAACGCTTTGTTTTCAGCAGAATCATTTTGAGGAGCCCAGTTATTGGCGACAAGCATGCCATTACTTTGTGCCGCGGGCAGCACCTTGTGTTCGTTTCCAACACCAAATGTAGTCGAAATCAAGTTAACATCAGGGTTAGCAAGCATACCTGAGCCCAACCACTCGCTGTAGAAACTCAGTTGAGCAGCACCTACCAGTACCGATACAACCAGATCACTTCCTGATTCCTGAATTTTTGCAATTGCAGCAGGGCCAAATTCACCGTCGCTTAAATCGAAAAACTCTACCTCAACATCAGTTGCACCATTTTGTTCTGCATACCTCTTGACCCAGGCAGCAGTAATTTGGCCATAGTTGTAGTTTGCTGCGAGTACGTACAGTTTTTTTGCTCCATAAGCATTCATGGCGTGGGGGATTAAGGCTTCAACCTGCTGAGCTGGCGTTGTACCGGTCACAAAGGTGTTTCCGTCACAAACTCCACCCTCATACAGAACGTTATAGAAGTAAGGAATCTCTCGCTGTCGTAGTGTCTGTCGAATAGCCTCTCGGGAAGCAGACAGAATTCCACCATGAAATACGTCCAACCCCTGTCTCACCATTTGATTAGCGAACGTCGTATAGTTGGCCATATCTGACTGGGTGTCTCGAAATACGATTTCTACTTCTCTTCCCAGCAGTCCTCCGCCCTCATTAATGGATTCGACAGCCAATTGAGATGCCTTTTCCATCGGAATGCCATATGCACTGAATGGCCCGGAAGTGTCAAGCAGCATTCCCAACCGGATAGGATTGGATTGTGCATGAGAAATATACGGTACTGCCATCAATGCACCAACCGCTGAGCCAGTACCGATCAGAAAATTTCGTCGATTAATATTCATCGTTCCTCCGAAATGTGTAAATGATTGGTTATGAATGATTTAGGATTGATCCTTCTCGTCGCTATCGGATTCCTTTGTTAGATCAGTTGAAATTTCAGTTCCAACAGCCTCACCTAGTTTCCGAATTGCAGGCATTCGAAAAGCCAGGTCCAATACGTCGTCTACGGCTGAACCTAAACCGTCGGCACGCTCTCCACCTGACGATTCCCTTGAGAGACCAGAGATCTGGTTGATATTT
>CAZYSR010000536.1:0-3124 GCA_964649525.1 uncultured Gammaproteobacteria bacterium | reverse complement strand
ATCGATTGGTGATCTATCGGCCAGTGTCATTAAGAATCACTTTCTGACAACAGTTGAGTAATGATAAACGCATAGTCACGAGCTGTTTCGTGAAGTGAATCCAGCCGTCCCGATGCACCGGAATGGCCAGAGTCCATTTCGGTAATTAATAGCAGTGGATTGTTATCCGTTTTACATTGTCGAATTTTTGCAGCCCATTTGGCAGGTTCCCAGTATCCAACCCTCGGATCATTCAACCCAGCGGTAATATAGAGAGCAGGATAATCTTTTCTTTGTGTATTGTCGTATGGTGAATAGGATTTCATATAGTCGTAAAATTCAGGGTCGTTGGGGTCGCCCCATTCATCCCGTTCTACCACTGACAGGGGCAGGGTGTCATCCAGTATGGTGGTGACGATATCGACAAAAGGTACCATCGCGAGTGCTGCTTTACAGCGTACCGAGTCTGAGTTCAAAAAATTTCCGACGACCAGTCCACCAGCACTTCCGCCAATGATTGCTAACTGATCCTCGCTGGTAATGCCCTCTTTAATCAGGTAGTTTGCACAGGCGTTGAAGTCATGAAAGGTATTCTTCTTATTCTCCAGTTTGCCATCCAGGTACCAGCCTCGTCCCATTTCGCTTCCACCACGAATCTGAGTAATTGCGATGATGATTCCCCGGTCCAGCAGACTCAAGCGCTTGGATGAAAAATAGAGATTTGAATTGATGCCGTAAGCACCATATCCGGTGAGTAGAAGTGGGGCGGGACGACCGTTGAGTGCTTTTTTGTTGCATACCAGATAGATTGGGATTTCGGTCCCATCGTGTGAAATTGCCAGGTGTTTCTCAGTCGAGTAATTTTCTGGGTCAAAATCGCCCCCGATTGGTTGCGTTTTGAGATGAGTTGTCACGCCGGTCGTCAATTCAAGATCATAGACTGAGTAAGGCATGTCAAGTGCATTTCCGCCTACTCGGCAAATCGAAGTGTCAAATTCCCAATTTCTGTGTAATCTAAGTTCCTGTATTTTCTCCGGGTTTTGAACCGTATAGCCTTCACTCGCGTCATCCTGAAGTACCCTAACGGTGGGCAGGCCATTACGGCGTTCTTCAACTACGATGAATTCGCTAAACACTTGAAAGCCCGTTAGTGTCACCTGATCTCGGTGCGGTATCACATCAATCCAGTCTGATTCGTCCAATCGATCCAGTTTCGTCCTGATCAATCGGAAATTCATGGCGTTGTCATTGGTGAGGACATAAAGCGCGTCGTCTCGGTCTTGAACCCTATAAAGAACGTCATGCCTGCGTTCAAATACTAACCGTGGAAGGCACTGATCATCTTTGGCATCAAGCAAATGGACTTCTGAAGTGATTGCGCTTTTCAGATTGATCTGAATGAAACATTCACTGTCAGATGCAGATACTGACACGTAGAATGCGTCGTCCAATTCTTCAAATATGAGCTCATCGTTCTCCTGGCTTTCTCCCAGTTGATGCCGATAAACGCGGTATGGTCGGTGTGCTTCGTTCAGTGTCGTGTATATCAATACAGTGTTGCTTTGACTCCACACAAAGTCTCCAGAGGTATTATTCAGTTTGTCAGACAGGAGCTTCCGGTCTTTGAGTCGCAGCACTTCAATGGTGTAAATCTCATCACCTCTGAAATCGGTAGCATAAGCGGTCAGTTTGTGATCCGGGCTAACTAAAAAATCTCCCAGATTAAAATACTTGTGGCCTTGCGCCAGAACGTTTTCATCAATAATCAACTCTTCGGAATCCGGGTCGCCAATTTTTCGTCGATGATGAGACAGGTAGTCGCTTTGTTGCTCGTCTTTCGAGTAGTATTCATACTGTCCTCGCTTGACTGGAACGGACGTGTCAGACTTTACGATTCGGCTGTACATCTCTTTGACTAAATCTTCCCTTAACGGTTCAGTATGCTTCAGCCAGCCGTCAGCATACGCGTTTTCGGCTTCAAGGTACGCTATGACCGCAGGATCATTTCGGTCTTTGAGCCAGAAGTATGGATCTGTTCTTTGGTCGCTGTGGATGCTATGGATATGTGGGTGCGCGGGTGCAATCGGCGGACTTTGCTTTGAGGTATGCTGACTCATGCAAAGATTGGAATTAGTTTGTTTTTTGGACCGCCAGCGTCAGGTTCGGTCGCTTAGCACAACCGCCAGCCACTGTAGGTTGCTACTGCTTTCTGCTACCAGTCGAACCATCATCGTTAACGGAACCGAGAGAAACATACCGACTGGGCCAAGAACCCAGCCCCAAAATATCAAAGACATCAAAACGATCAGTGGAGAAAGCCCTAGGTGTCGACCAGCAACACGAGGTTCGATGACAGACCCGATCAAGAAATTGATGGCGAAATAACCGATAGCCACTGAGACTGCAGTAGTCACATCAAGTTGAAGTAGAGCAATGAGAACTGCTGGAATTGCAGCGATGATGGATCCAATATTTGGAACGAAATTCAAAAAGAATGCGAGCAATGCCCAAAGAATGGCAAAGTCGACGCCTAATGTAACGAGCAATATCCAGACAAGCGAGGCGGTTGCCAGACTGGCCAGTGTTTTGATGACCAGATAGCGTTGCAGGCTTTGCCTGAACTTGGAAAGGTTTTCGATCGAATCAACAGGTTGTTTTAGAATCTTCTGCAGTTTTTCTGGCAATGTCGAAACCTCAAACAGCATAAAAATAACCATTAGAAATATCAAAAACGCGTTAGCAACCAAAGCTCCAATTTCGTTGACGACACCGCCAACCGTAGTCGCGACCGATTGTGGACTGATTGCGCTGGCGATATCGGTAAACTGAATTTCAATTCCGAGACTGACAATCTGAGCATGCACTGTATTGAAGAGAACTTCCAGACGCTGTTCGTAGGTTGATAACTGACTTTGAAAATCATTGATGGACTTTCCGACCAGCGTTGCCAATAAAACGCCAATTCCGAAAATTACTGAGATCACAACGAGCAGTGCCAAGAGTGTAGGCAGCCCCTTTTTCTCCAGCCATAGCAGCGGCGGAGCACTGAGTGTAGCTATGAAAATAGCCAGTAGAATCGGCACCATAATTGGACTAGAAACCTTAAGTCCAGCGACAATGATGACGAATGCGGCTAGACCTAGGA
>CAZYSR010000535.1:0-6142 GCA_964649525.1 uncultured Gammaproteobacteria bacterium | reverse complement strand
GGGTGGGACCCACCAGGTCATCCAATTTCTTGCGTCCAACTAGCGTTAGGTGGTCACCTTCAATGCCAATGGAGGCGGTATTACCCAATGCGCGTTTGACAGCACGCCAAAAATTGTCCCGCCTCCAATCGGTATAGATCAGGTTTTCTCCATAACTGCGCCGCCAGGGCTGTCCCATGTCAATTGCTGCTGAAATGGTGATGCAGTCATGCTCAGTAACTACGCATGCATAAGGTCTGCCGAAACTGCAGTACAAGAAACCAGAATAATAGGCGACAGTTTGCATGGATGTCAGCAGGACAGCTGACACACCTTCAATCGACATAAGTTGCCGCAACGCGAACAGTCTGGATTCGTACTCGTTATTGGTAAATGGGAGGGGTGCCTTAGACCCGTTATGAAACTCGAAGAACTCGGGCCTGGTAGATTGGATAGTCATTGTCAATCACCTCGAAAGTTCCGGGTGATCGCAAATGTGACAACCCGGTATTTCCATCCGGGCGTACAGGATGAATCGACAACCGTTTCCAGTGTGCCAGAAACGGACTTAAATTTACTGTAAATCGCGACGCCATCGCTACAGGTATCAGCAATTGTACAAAATTCTCGCAGGGTGTTGGTTTATACCTGCGTGAAGCCAATTCGAATCAAGTTGGTTGTGAAATGCGTCACTCCTGGGGTGAAGTTGTTGAAATTGCGCCATCGGGTGCGTTCGACGAATTCAGTAGAAAGGGAGTCGGCAACGACTATCCACTGTTTGCACTTTGGTAAAAGGGAACTGAATTGATTTGCATTCTGACAGTTGACCTATAGGAGAGCGAAACGATGGCCCGAATGCAGGCTTTGTAATAATTGGTACATACGTTCATAGTTACTTCTGATGGTGTGCCCGATGTAAAAGCGCTTGCATGCCTGAATAGATTTCGCCTTCAAAATTCCTTAGGCCTTCAGCGAACATTTGTGATTCCCAACTAGCTTTCCGTTCGTATAGCTGGGCACCAAAGGATACAAACTTGCCATCGTTTGCAGGTAGCTTGGTATGCGGCAGTAGACCTCGGCGAATGTCGCTGAACAAAAGTGCTCCCACTCTCTACATCACCTGAATACAGTTCAATAATCTGGAGCTAATTCCTTATTTACTATGTAAATTAGGAATATGGTGACTAATATGCATAAGAGAATCTATAGTGTTTCGCTACCTCCCAGTCAGCTTTTCTATGGAGTTCACGGTAAACCGGCTCATCTACACTTCTAAAACAACAGTTTCCGAGCATCATCAGTTTTGATTGACTCGATGCCAGCACTATGCCGCTATTCCTGTCCGCACCGAGTACTCTTGGTGAAGAACTCCGTGCATTCGGTACCATTGCCTGATCAATGAACTTCCCTGAGGATCGAATTCATCAGAGATTCAGCATGGCTACGATAGCTTGATCCGAATATATTCAGGTGATTCAGAATGTGATACAGGTTGTAAACCGATTTGCGCAACTGCCAGCCGTCCGGTAGTGGGTTAAGTTCCTGATATTTATTAAAAAAGCTAGTGGGAGGTGAGCCAAATAGCTGCATCATGGCCAGATCGGTTTCAGCATCTCCATGATACACCGCAGGATCAATGATGACCGGTTCTCCTCTACTGTCGAAACCGTAATTTCCGCTCCACAAGTCTCCATGAAGCAGGCTTGGTGGAGGGTGATGATTTTTTAGTATGGCACCGACCGCATCGGGCATTTTTTCACCCAGTCGTCGAATGTTTCCGGAATACCCGTTGCGCCAGGCCATTTCCAATTGAAATATCAGGCGATAATTAAGAAAGAATTTAAGCCAGTCATTGCATTGATTGTTCAACTGGTGCGATCGACCGATATAGTTATCGCGATACCAGCCAAACCTTGTGCCATGATGCGAGTGTAGTGCGAAAACAGAGGACGCAAGTCTCAAATAATCGGATCTTCTTCCAGTCAGTTCAATGTATTCTGAGACCAGTACTGTCGTGGTGTCGAAGGTTTCAACAATGATGGGTTTCGGTACTCGAATCGTATCTGAGTTCGCTAGTGCAGAAAGTCCGTCGTATTCAGCTTTCAGGACATCTGGGTTTGAACTGAGCTTCAAAAAGTATCGGTCTTCACCGCAGGAAATTCTAGCGGTTGGTCCGCTGGTACTGTGCGACAGCGGGGTATATTCCGATATTGCACTGCCCAGACAATCTGAAATTCTGGTCAAAAGAAAATCGTTTAAACCAGAAATTTGCACGGTGCTATCAGAATAATGTGCGAAGGTCATTCGATTTGATGAACCGACAATTGTATAGGAAAGGTCAGGTAACCCGTTGAAGGGTATTGTTCGAGTTGCAGTCCCAATCCGGCATTGGAGCCTGTTTGACTACTCGTGTGAGCCGATCGCTTCGATAGGCTGTCGCGTGATCGTACCCTTTGGCCATCGGCGCATGTTGGGGGTTGTCGTCGAACACGCTGAAACTTCTGAATATCCGGAAGATAAGCTGCGCTGCGTCAGTTCAATTCTGGATGAGGAACCTATCCTATCAAGTACGCTGATTCACTCACTGCAGTGGGTTGCCCAATACTATCAGCAGCCAATTGGGGAAGTACTGTCCACTGCATTGCCAAAGGCCATTCGGGTTGGGAAGCCCTTGATACCGAAATTTGATATTGTTTACCGATTGACAGAAGTCGGGCAACAATTCGATGCCAGTGAACTCAATCGAGCGAAGGTGCAAAAGAAAGCTTTTGAGCTCTTGAAATCCGAAGCGTGCGCTTTGGGTCCTGAAGCACTTCGGCATGTTGGGACGACTTGGAAAAACGCACTCAAGACCCTGGAAGTAAAGGGTCTGGTGACAGCGGAGTCAAGGCACACTAACTTCTCAGGTAACGGACAGAAGCTGATTGATGAGCTGACAGACTCACAGTTGAAAGCTCGTGAGCAGATTCTGGGAGCTTTGGACACATATCGGTGTTTTCTGATCCAGGGCGTGACTGGAAGTGGAAAAACCGAAGTGTATCTGCATGTGATTGCCAATGTACTAGAAACAGGCGGTCAGGCTCTGATGCTGGTTCCAGAGATTGGGTTGTCACCGCAACTTGAACAGCGCATTCAGACAGCGCTTGGCGTACCGGTTACATCGTTTCATTCTGGTCTGACGGATGCGCAGCGTCATAAAACATGGTGGCTGGCACTCAGCGGTAAGGCCGAGGTCGTTATTGGGACGCGCTCCGCAGTTTTTCTCCCCTTCAGGAATTTGAAGATCATTGTGATTGACGAGGAACATGACACCTCGTTCAAACAGCAGGAACGGGTGCACTATCACGCGCGCTCGGTTGCATTGCACCGTGCAGTGAGTGGAAAGTTTCCGATTGTTTTTGGAACTGCAACACCATCTCTTGAAACAGTTCATGCAGCTCGCTCAGGTCGGGCTGAAATTCTTCTTTTGCCCGAACGGGCAACACGAATTGAGATGCCGACGGTTAAACTGATCGACCTCAGTCGGGAGCGCGTGTTGGACAGTCTGTCCAACAGTCTGCTTACACAAATCAAGAAGCGGATTAATTCAGGAGAACAAAGCCTGATATTCATTAACCGGCGTGGCTTTGCACCGGTGGTTATCTGTCCGTCCTGTCGTTGGACAGCAAGATGCTCTGATTGTGATGCACGTTTAATCTTTCATCAGTCCGACCAACAATTGCACTGTCACCTATGCTTTCAGAAGTTTCCGATGCTGAGACAGTGCCCGCAGTGTCTGTCGGACAATGTTCACTTATTCGGCACTGGCACACAACGTGTCGAACGGGAGTTGCAGCGTGAAATTCCTGGAGCCAGAGTCATCAGAATTGATCGAGATACAACACGGTCATACAACGAGTTTGAGCGCAGATTAGAGCGCATACAAAAAGGAGAGGTGGACATTCTGGTGGGGACACAAATGCTGTCTAAGGGACACCACTTTCCGAATGTTACTCTGGTTGGAATATTGAATGTTGACCAGGGGTTTTACAGCATGGATTTTCGGGCGATGGAGCATCTGGTGCAGCAGGTGCTCCAGGTTGCCGGTCGTTCTGGCCGCGCCCAAAAGCCAGGTGAAGTTTACATTCAAACGATGCATCCGGACAGTGATTACTTTGACTGCATTCGAGATCATGATTATTTGAGTTTTGCAGAGCTGGAACTCGATGAGCGACGGAAGGCGAATCAACCACCATTCAATCATTACGCCTTGCTAAGAGCAAACTCCTTGGTGGCAGGTGAGGAAATCGAATTTCTGAGAGTTGCCCTTGAAACAGCCACGTCCCTAACAGTCAAACACAGTGACAGACAGGTGCGGGTGTTTGATATAGTACAGTCTCCCATTCAGAAGATCTCTAACCGGCACCGCGCTCAACTGCTCGTTGGCAGTACGCATGCCGCTTTTTTAATGCAGTTTCTGAAAGCGTGGCTACCGTACCTGGCAAAGATTCCCAAGAAAGGAAAGCTACGCTGGAATTTAGATGTAGATCCGGTTGATTTTTCTTAGCGCTTACAGTGAAACACAAAATACAACAATTGTTAAAGCAGTCCTTGGATGCGCTGGTTTCCGCCAAGGAAATCGATTCTGCGGTATTTCCGAAAGTTATCCCGGTTGAACGCCCCCGGCGAGCAGGTCAGGGGGACTATGCATCGGGAATCGCGCTGGCGATTGCACGTGCCGCTGGCCGCAAACCTAGAGATTTGGCAACGCTGATCAAGGACAACCTGCCATCTTCAACGCTTGTCAACTCAATCGAGATTGCTGGTCCGGGATTTATCAATTTTTTCATTTCTGAGCGAGCGTTGATGGATGTCATCGCCGATGTACTTGAACAGCGGGAAAGCTACGGGACTGGTGTGGTTGAAAAAGCTGACAGCATTCTGATCGAGTTCGTATCGGCCAATCCTACTGGGCCATTGCACGTGGGACATGGCCGCGGTGCAGCCTATGGTGATACACTAGCGCGTCTTCTAAGGGCAGCTGGTCATCAGGTATCAACGGAATATTACGTGAATGACATCGGTCGGCAAATGGACATTCTTACTGTCAGTGTCTGGATTCGGTATCTGCAACTTGAGGGTGGTGCCATTTCATTGCCGAAAGCAGCTTATCAGGGTGACTACATTGTCGATATTGCCAAGCACCTGAGACAGCGCCATGATGCCAAGTTCGATTCTCAGCGAGCAACCAAAATTGAGGCGAAGGGCACCAGTGATGATGAGGTTCTGGATTCAATAATCAGGCAGGTGCGTGAACTGCTAGGTCCAGATCGATTTACAGTGCTGCGAAAGATTGTGCTTGCTGAGATGGTTGAAGTCATTCGAGCAGACCTTGGAACAATTGGTGTGGTTCATGATGAGTGGTTTTTCGAAAGCCAGGTGACACAAAGCGGAGAACTCGAAGCGGCAATCGCTGAGCTGGAGAAAAATGGCTGTGTTTACGATTCGGACGGGGCGACTTGGTTCCGTTCAAGTGATTATGGAGACGAAAAGGACCGAGTGCTGAGACGGTCAAATGGAGAGCTGACTTATTTTTCGACTGATATAGCTTACCACTTAAACAAGCTAAGGCGCGGCCATGATTTGGCAATTAATGTTTGGGGTGCTGACCACCATGGATACATTGCGAGAATGAAGGCGGCGGTACAGGCTGCTGG
This sequence comes from uncultured Gammaproteobacteria bacterium, assembly GCA_964649525.1. Lineage (GTDB taxonomy): Bacteria > Pseudomonadota > Gammaproteobacteria > Arenicellales > JAJDZL01 > JAJDZL01. The sequence goes on along the minus strand of CAZYSR010000535.1, from coordinate 467 downwards.
AGAGGATGCCGAACGGCTACACATTCACATCGTTCAGTTTGCTGCGCTATGGCGAGGCAAGCAGAAAATCCCGATGTCAACCCGCGCCGGTGAATTCGTCTCGCTACAGGAAATGGTGGATGAAATCGGGCGGGATGCGACTCGTTTCTTCTATGTTTTGAGAAAACCGGAGCAGCATCTCGACTTTGATCTGGAATTGGCCAAATCCCAATCAAATGAAAATCCTGTATATTATGTACAGTACGCACATGCCCGAATTTGCAGTGTTTTTCGCCAAATGAAAGAACGCTCAATCGTGCGAAATGCGAATGATGGACACGTGCCTCTGGTCGAAGAGGTGGAATTGAATCTGATCAGGCAAATTTCCAGATTCCCGGAAGTTGTTGAGAGTTCGGCGAAAAGTTTCGAGCCCCACCAAATTGCCTATTACCTGCGCGATTTATCTACAGAATTCCATGCATTCTATA
>CAZYSR010000534.1:0-2436 GCA_964649525.1 uncultured Gammaproteobacteria bacterium | reverse complement strand
GCCCAGACGAAAGCATGTCATATCCAGAATTTAACCGTTGGCTTGAGGAAGAGGGTCTAGTTGAGCGGTGTCGAATTCGCGTGAACACGGTTTACGGGATGCTATCTGCTGCTAAAGCTGGATTGGGTTTGGCAGTGCTACCCTGTTATCTCGGCGAGAATGACAATCAGTTGATACGAGTGGGTAAGGAAATTTCATCGATGGCCGTTGATTTATGGATTCTTACGCATCCCGATCTACGGAAAACTGAGCGCATCCGTGTTTTCCTAGATCACGTAACAAGATTTGCAAAGAAGTCGCAGTTTAAATTGGTGGAATAGTGAATGGGGTAAGAGATGCAAATGCGCACCAGCGCATCCTGTTATCAGTTTAGGCACTTAGTGATCATCGTATCAGGTGAGTCGTTGCATCCTATCCTTGGTTGAATCTGGTGCGTATAGTAGTGGGGCATTTTGCCCGAGTAGTTCTCGACACAATTCAAGTATTTGATTTCGGTCTCGATTTTCGAGGAGATTTCAAATCGGATTATGAACTCCAAAACTTGAGTGAATATAATAGCCACTTCTCAATAATACGACTGCTCCTGCGACTGGCTTGAGCATTTTCCAGTATCTTAATTTTCCAAGTGATGACTTCTACTGACATATACGATAATCCGTCGGGCAACGATTTGCGAATTGCGTCCATTCACGATGTTGCTTTTCCGAGACAGGTGATGGAAGAGTTTCCAGTATCTGACAAGGCAGCAGAACTGGTGCGTACCACCCGACGATCGGTTCACAAAGTTCTCAATTCAAAGGACTATCGATTGATTGTTATCGTAGGTCCTTGCTCAATCCATAATGCGGATGCTGCGACCGAGTATGCGACCCGTCTGGCTAGCGTAAAATCAGAACTGTCGGAAAATCTTTTAATCATCATGCGGGTTTATTTTGAAAAACCTCGCACAACGATAGGTTGGAAAGGATTGATCAATGATCCGGATTTGGACGGATCATTCGATATCAACAAAGGATTGCGGCTAGCACGTAGACTCATGCTGGAATTCAACAATATGGGAGTTCCGGCTGGTGTTGAGTTCCTGGACATTATCACACCGCAGTATATCGGTGATCTGGTCAGTTGGGGTGCGATAGGCGCACGAACGACAGAAAGTCAGGTGCATCGTCAATTGGCATCAGGACTCTCCTGTCCTGTTGGGCTTAAGAACGGAACTGACGGAAACATAAATATTGCAGTTGATGGTGTACATGCCGCGTCTAAGTCGCATCGATTTTTATCGATTACAACAGAGGGGCAGACTTCAATTTTTGAAACGAGTGGAAATACGGACTGCCACATAATTCTTCGGGGTGGTAAACAACCAAATTTCGATGCAGGGAGCGTGCAAGCGGCAGCAGAGCAGTTGAAAAACAGGGGCTTGCAGCCAAACCTGATGATTGACTTTAGCCACGCAAATAGCTCCAAGAAGTATGAGAGACAGATGCTGGTAGGTGAAGATGTAGCCGGACAGATTGCTGGGGGCGATCAGCGCATCAAGGGTGTGATGATCGAGAGCCACCTCGTAGAGGGTAGGCAGGACCTGAAAGATGGTGTAGCACCTGTGTACGGGCAGAGTATTACAGACGCGTGTATTGGTTGGGAAAAAACGTATGAGCTTCTTCATACTCTGAATGATGCCGTTGCGCGCAGAAGAGAACACTTGCATGCCGCGACTGCTCTTCAATCAAAATCCGCTTAGTCTAATACTTAAGGAAACATTCGTATGGTCGCAGCGTATCAGTCTGCCGAATTAACTCCATTATTTGTTTTCGATGAGTTGCAACGCGATGCGTTGACGCATGAGGCGGCTGGTTTTCACTCGATTTTGGCAGACTCACCTTCTGCAGCGAGTGCTGTTATGCTTGGAGGTGGTTACTTCACACCGCTTACCGGATTCATGAACAAGACGGATGCTTTGTCAGTAGCAGAATCCATGCGAACAAGTGATGGACTTTTCTGGCCTGTGCCCGTGTTGAATCGGATGGTTGAAAATCCTCATGTTAATTCAGCGGACAGAATTGCAATTCTAGACCCGGAAGTGGACGGTAATCCTCTGCTTGCTGTACAAACCGTTGAGGACGTGGAAGAATTAACAGAGGATGAGTGTCAATTTATTGCCCAAAAAGTATTCGGTACCAAAGATGAAGAGCACCCAGGTGTACAGACCTTCTTAAATCAGGGCAGGTTCATTATTTCCGGCGACATTCAAGTTTTGAATTACAGCTATTTTGAGACAGAGTTTCCCGAAACCTATATGACTGCTTATCAAATTAGGGATGAGATCAAACAAAGGGGATGGAACAAGGTCGTAGCTTTTCAAACGCGGAATCCCATGCATCGTGCACATGAGGAACTCTGCAAAATTGCTCTGGAGCGAACTGATTCCGATGGTGT
>CAZYSR010000533.1:0-2688 GCA_964649525.1 uncultured Gammaproteobacteria bacterium | reverse complement strand
TTTGGTCACTACTGGACATTCTGATTCAAAGGACCTACAAAACCATGAGAAGCGCGGTTAGATTTTGCTTTATTCCGTTATCTCGGGATGGCTGACAGCCGCTGTATCAAAAAATGTACGGTATGTTATGCGACCACATAACGGTGATATTATGTAAAAACACAAACACATCAAACTGGAGCGAAAAATTGTCTCGACTTACAATTACCATAGACGATCAATTGCATCAGGCTTTAAAGGAAACCGCAACGCGCCAGCGGCGTTCGATTGGCTCAATCATCGAAGAGTCACTGCGACTTCGTGGAATTCGCACCTACGAAAGCGCTCAGGAAATAGTACGCCGAGTGCGGGAAACGTCTGAATTGGATTCAGATAAAGCACTTCAACTGACTGTTCAGGAAACCAGGCAACAGCGCCGAGAAAAGAGCAATGGATGAAAATTCAGGACAAATTGGCCCCGTATAATTAACAAAACTTGTGGCTGGAGGAATTAATTCCTTATTTATGATCGGAGGTGATTCATGAAAACATTGGTTGTTTCACCTGTATGGCTGGTTGGTGCCTGCCTGATTGCAGTGGTTTCGATGCCGACAAAAGCACAGCATGTCCACGCATCGTCATCCTATGCCCACTCCCGAGGTGCTGAAGTGGTAAGTCTGACAGATGATGAGGTGCGTGCGCTGCGCCAAGGCGAGGGTATGGGACTCGCCCGGGCGGCTGAATTAAACCACTTCCCCGGACCGAGGCACCTTCTAGATCTCGCGTCGGATCTCGGTCTAAGTGACGCACAGGTACAACGAATCCGGGCAATCCATGACAGGATGAAGTCACAGGCAGTGGCCAAGGGTGAGGACATCATTGTGGCTGAGAAACACTTGGCGGACTTGTTTGCATCCGGGGATCCATCAGCCCGGAAAATGACACGAGTAACCGAACATCTGGGAGCCATGCGTGGTCAACTCCAAGCTATCCACCTGCTCGCGCATATCGAGGCAGCTAGGGAACTGTCAGCTGGCCAGATAAGGGAGTACGACAGGCTGCGAGGCTACCTGAACTGACACTGGTGCACAAGCATCAGGATTTTCACTTCTGCCGAGAACCTAGATTCGGCAAGGTACGCCCTGAATACCGATGGCAGTTTATCCCATGTAAGCTCAACCTAGAGAGAATTCCTAATTTGGAAGACTATCAACACCAGTTGAAATTTTGCAATTAACTGTCTAACAGCTTTAATTCAAATGTTTTTGTAGTCACCACTGCGTCCCTTCCCATCAGCAAAACGCTGTGCACCACTTACACCACATTTGACTACTTCGTCTTTGCTAATGCGCCATTCCTGACGCAGGGCATTCCATTCATTGAGTCCGTTCTGATCAATCGCTGATCGTCGGTCCGCATTCATACAGCTTTGTGGAAAACGAGTGAGGGAATGGGCAATTTCTTCAGCCTTCGCGCGGGACTGTCCGTCCGGTACAACATATTCGCAAAGCCCAATCCGCAAAGCTTCTTCCGCGTCAACTCTCCTGCCTGTCAGAATCAGATCCAACGCTCGGCCTTCACCCACAAGTCGAGGTAGTCGCACTGTCCCGCCATCGACTAGAGGCACTCCCCAACGCCGACAGTAAACACCCATGTATGCTGATTCTTCCATGACTCGAACATCCGCCCACATTGCAAGTTCCATCCCACCTGCAACAGCGGGACCAGCGACTGCTGCAATTACCGGCTTTGAAAGATCCAAACGACTTGGACCCATAGGTCCCATTGGTGCTTCACCTTCGTCCGGAAAATTGTACTGATCAATGCTTTCCGGTCCTGTCAGTGAAGCGGCGTGCTTCAAATCCCAGCCAGCACAAAAGGCACCTCCTTCACCCCAAAAAACAGCAACAAGTGCGTCTTCGTTCTGGTCGAATTCTCGAAAGGCATCATAAAGAGCCTGCGCGTTTTGAGGATTTACTGCATTTCGGGCTTCAGGACGTGAATTGATTACGGTCCACACATGTTTGGACTTTTCGATTCGAATGGTCATTGGTCTGTTTAACCGGAGACTGATTTCAATTTACTCCAGTCTGGCGCTGGCAATGTACATGGAAAAGGTTTCACACCAGACAATAACATTGTCAAACTCGTGTGCATTCAAACCTTCTGGTAACTCAAATTCCAGTGGTCCAGAAAACGTCTTGAGTTTTGAGATTTCAACAGCTTGTGACTTGATCTCTGTAAATTCACTTTTGGTATCGGCAAATTTACGCGACAGGTAGATTCGATAATCAGGACCGGGTGCGAGTTTAACATCTTCTTCAAATACAAGTTTGCCACTCGAAATCCGTACTGTACCTTCACCCCAGTGAAGTGCGTCTGAACCAGGACTGTTTCGGTCAAACTGTCCAATCGGATCTGTTGCTTCGGCCTGAACAACATCGACTACCTGCTGTGGTTTAGACTTATATTCAATGTAGATCGGAAGAACATAAACTCCAGCAGCAAAGCCAACTCCAAATCCAGCTGCCAGGAAAATGACTGGAATTGCAATTTTTTTCAGCATGATTCGTTCACCGCACTCGGGTAATGTGTACACTAACTCTTATTATCGCAGATTTACTTCGGCGAAATTTCTAGACGGACTCTAAAAAATCGACCTCATTGGTTGGAAACTGATTCATAAACTCATGAAAAAAACACAATGGA
>CAZYSR010000532.1:0-15636 GCA_964649525.1 uncultured Gammaproteobacteria bacterium | reverse complement strand
CACCCACCGTCTCACCGGTCGCCGAAGCCAAGGTTGTCAAAGCAAAAGCTGCTTAAGTTTTAAAGATTTCATTTCATACTACTCCTCCTTATTTGAAATGGGCCTGCTTTCGATAGATAGCAGGCCTCTTTTTTGCGCTTTAGTTAAGTCCAAACTCTGGTGAACAAAACTATTGCTTGACCGGTGCTGTCTATATGATTTCAATCACAGATGTCATTCCAGCATCTTGATGTTCCAGAATATGGCAGTGAAACATCCACTTACCCGGGTTATCCGCCAAGAAAGCAATTTCCGCTTTTTCCTCCGGTTGTAGCAGCACTGTATCCCGCGTAAACTGTTCAGCTAATGGTTCTCCATTAAGGCTTATTACCTGGAAACTATGTCCGTGTAAATGGAAAGGATGCTCCCAGGCGGTACGGTTTTCCAACTCGAATATGTAGGATTGACCAAGTTCAAGGGTGAACATTGGCGGGTCAAAGTGAATGTCATTTTGCACGATACCGTTCAATGACCAGACCTTTCCAAGTCCGACCAACTCCTGAATTGTCTTAAATTCTCCCTCGACTGTGGCGCCTGTCATCCCACCCATCGCTCCACCTTCAAAGAGGAAAGATATTCGTTTTGCGCGCGCAAGGTCCGGACGTGAGACGGGATTGTCTAACAGACGCGTCGGCACGGTATTTTGAATTGATGTGGTATTGCTGGTTCGAACCAGTTGCATCAATTCATAGGCAAAGTTGGGAGCATAAGCCTGATCGATCACAGAACTCACCTCACCTGGACTACCGGTAACGTCCACAATTAAATCCATTCTCTGACCGGACCCTAATGGAGCCAGGTTTTGATCGAGACGGCGTGGATTGACCGGATGGCCGTCCACTGCAATGACCCATGGTTCCAGATCTTCAAATTTGAGTGCAAACGTTCTAGCATTTGCAACATTCACCAAGCGAAGACGCAGACGTTCGCCAGGATGTACCTCAAATTTTTCGTCGATGCTGCCATTGACAGTCACCACATTGCCAAGTCGGCCGTTATGGCTGGTATCTCGCATGTTTGACTCGAAAGGCAGAATCTGGGCATCTTCATCTAATCGCCAATCATCCAATACCCAAACAACGTCGCGGTCAACCGCAACAGGCTCGAACTCATCAACAATCAATACACCGTGCAGTCCCAAACCAACCTGTTGAGAACTGGCAAAATGCGGGTGATACCAAAAAGTACCTGCATCTTCCAATTCAAACTCGTAGAGGAATGAGTCGCCCGGATCGATAGGCTTCTGGCTGAGATGTGGTACTCCATCCATACCTATCGGTACCCTAAGACCATGCCAGTGTACAGTTGTTGGTTGATCCAGTTGGTTTTCAACCACAAGACTCAGCGTATCGCCCTGTCGATAACGAAGTAGCGGTCCTGGTACAGTCTCGTTGAACGTCCAGACTTTAGTGACCGGTCCATAGTCCAAAACCAAAGCGGCTTCTGCTGGTGATGCAACCAATTTTGAGGGAATTGATTGGCTGGAACTACTTTCAAGCGGTAGAATCGCTACCGTAGCTGCAGTGGCTGAAGCCTGCAGAAAACGACGACGATGAGGATTAAATCCGGTGGAAATTTCAGTTGGCAATATTGGGTTCTCTGCTTACGAATCTGATTGGAGAAAGGACGACGTTTTGTTTGTCGTTATCACGACCTATTTTAAACATCAATAGTTCGCCCTTTTACTAATGGCTTACTGCGCACCGATTGTATACAACTCGTGAAACTGTCAGGAGTAATTGTGCTAATGCTTCTTCTGTATCTGTGACCATAGCACCTTCTCTCTGGTTTCACATCGTTGGCTGATTAACTGGGAAATTTGAGAAATTTTCTTATTTCGCGAGTTCATTTTTAATGTACGATTTTTGCACCATATCAATAAGGTAAAGGCGCGTCTTCGTCGCAAAGTAAAATTTTTCAATTTGCAGCAATTACATTCAATTTGAAGTGAGCATATACGAACAACATCTGGACAAGAATCCAGCAAATTATCATCCTTTAACCCCGATCACTTTTTTGGAGCGGACGGCCCGGGTCTTTCCTGACAAGGTTGCTGTTGTTCATGGTGAAATTACTTACACCTACAGCGAACTATACAGTCGTGCTCGCAGGCTGGGAAGTGCACTGACGGGGAGAGGTGTCGGTATTGGCGACACCGTCGCGATCATGTCTCCGAATACGCCGGCCATGCTTGAGGCACACTATGGTGTGCCAATGTGCGGCGCAGTGCTGAATGCGCTCAATTATCGTCTGGATGCCGCGACGATCAGCTTCACACTTCAACACGGTGAAGCCAAGATACTGCTTACTGACCGAGAATTTTCTCCTGTTATCCGTGAAGCGCTTGAGCAGCACAAACATGAAGTGACTGTGATTGATATTGATGACCCCTATGCTGATGGCGGGGATTTGATCGGTGAAACTGATTACGAATCTTTACTCGAAGAAGGCGATTCGAGCTACCAATGGCTGGTACCGGAGGACGAGTGGCAGGCGATTTGTCTAAACTACACATCTGGAACAACAGGCAATCCCAAAGGGGTTGTGTTTCATCATCGCGGCGCCTATCTCAATGCGCTCGGCAATGCACTGACCTTTCAACTGGACAGCCGAAGTGTGTATCTTTGGACACTGCCCATGTTTCACTGTAATGGCTGGACTTTCACCTGGGCAGTCACTGCAGTTTCCGCTACTCATGTATGTCTTCGAAAGGTTGATCCTGCGTATATCTTTCCTTCAATCAAAGAAAATCACGTCACCCACATGTGTGGCGCTCCAATTGTGCTCAACATGCTTGTCCATGCGCCTGCGGATCAAAAGATCAAATTTGATCGGGTCGTAGAGGTCGCGACTGGCGGGGCTGCACCGCCCAGTCAGGTGATTGCCGAGATGGAAAAATTGGGATTTCGGGTCACTCATCTGTATGGATTGACGGAAACATATGGACCTGCAACCGTTTGCGCGTGGCAGGATAAATGGGACGGTAGTTCACTGGATGAAAGAGCGGCAATGATGGCTAGACAGGGCGTGAACTATCCAACATTGGAAGATGTCAGAGTCATTGATCCAGATACGATGGAACCAGTACCACAAGACGGATCAACGATGGGAGAGTTGATGGTACGCGGCAATACCGTCATGCGCGGTTATCTAAAAAACAAAGACGCGACTCAGGATGCATTTGCTGGCGATTGGTACCACACCGGAGACTTAGGTGTGACCCATGAAGATGGCTACATTGAAGTGCGAGACCGGTCTAAAGACATCATCATCTCGGGAGGTGAGAATATCTCCAGTCTCGAGGTCGAAGATGTTCTATACCGCCATCCGAGCATCATGGAGGCAGCGGTGGTCGCCAAACCTGACGAAAAGTGGGGCGAGACGCCCTGTGCGTTCATCACAATCGCCCCGGGAAAGGAACACTCTTTCACACAAGAGGATGTAACTACCTGGTGCAGACAGAATCTCGCACACTATAAGATTCCGAAATCGGTCGTGTTTGGACCCCTGCCTAAGACCTCTACTGGAAAAATTCAGAAGTTTGTACTACGCGAGCGCGCCCGGGAAATTTAGGGATCGCTATTGATCAGCTGGAATTAGCGTTCTTCGGGGAGACTATAACTTTTCGCGGACAGCCTGAATCACGGGAATAGTCTGCGGCATTACACCATGCCACACGTTAAATGACTCGGCAGCCTGTTCAACAAGCATGCCCAGTCCATCTGCAATCTGATCAACACCGTTTTCTTTTGCCCATTCCATAAACCGAGTAGGATGCTTGCCATACACCAGATCGTAGAACAGCTTGGTGTTCTCAAATATTCGAGATGAAATTTGAGGGAGTTCTCCATGAATGCCTGTTGAGGTAGCATTGATGATGATGTCATAGTCATTGGAATCCGCTTCGTCTAGCGCTGATGCCTCGACGTTCCCAACGTCAGAAAAATTTTTGGCTAACGCATCTGCTTTACCCTTGGTACGATTTGCGATAACGACAGTCCTTGGCCTTCGTTCTAGAATCGGTGACAGTATGCCGCGTACAGCACCACCGGCTCCAACGATGAGAATGTTTGTGTCGACGAAAGGTACGCCAAGGTTGGTTTCGATGTCCTTGACCAACCCCGCACCATCAGTATTGTCACCTTTAACGACATTATCAAGTGTCAAGGTATTGACTGCTCCAGCAAGGCGAGCACGATCAGTTAGTTGATCAGCTAGTTTCCAGGCGTTCAATTTAAACGGGACGGTTACGTTGAGACCATTCCCGCCATTCGCTTGGAATCCACTAACCGCCTGCTCAAACCCACCAATATCAACATGAACAGTGCGATATTCCATATTGATTCCGAGTTCTTTCGCGAACATGCCGTGAACCAAAGGCGATTTACTGTGTGAGATAGGATTACCGAATACAGCAAAAAGCTGCTTTTTAGGCGTGAAATCAAAGAGATCGCTCATACAAATTGGATGGTTTTTTCGATTAGTGAAACTTTAATCGTTTTGCTGTAGACTGTTTATTGCGTCGTATGGTGGTAGCTCAAGAATCTTCGCCGAATATCTCTCACCAATAATTTCAATCTCAAATTCACCTTCTTTAACGACAGCTTTATCAGTCAAGTAGCCTAACGCTATTGGCTTCTTTATACGATGTCCATATACACCGGAAGTTACTACTCCAACAACTTGATCAGCATGATAGATGGTATGAAGATAGAAGGGGTCGATGTTTCCAGAATCAATTTCGAACAACTTCATACACCATCGGTTGTTTGACTCCTCACGACGCAACAATGCTTCTCGCCCGATGAACTGACGATTTTCAGTTTTGACCAAGTGCACTAGCCCTGCCTCCAATGGTGTTCTCTCCGTTGTCAAATCCACGCCCCAAGCTCGGTATCCTTTTTCTAACCGCATCGAATCAACAGCGTAAGCACCGAAGAAGCCAAGTTCAAATTCTTCCCCGAACTCAACTAAAGCAGTGAATACTTTGTCTGCTTTTTTTTGAGGAATATGAAGTTCCCATCCGGTTTCTCCTGTATATGAAATTCTCAGGGCAAGCACCCGCACACCTGCGATCATAATTTCTGAGCCGCTGAGCCACGGGAAACCCGATTGAGAACAATCAAAACCAGATAGTTTGCTCAGCAATTCAGGTGCTTCAGGTCCGGCGATACTTAAAACCGCACGTTGATCAGTAACCGGACTGACTTCAACGTGAAAATCATATGCCCGACTTCTCAGAACTTCAAGGTCCAGTCTCGCCGCTGCAGCGGCTGATGTTAAGTAGTACATGTCCTCAGACGCCCGAAACACCATATATTCAGACAGCACACCACCCGACTCAGTTAATGCATGTATCAACGAAATTCGTCCAACCCTTCGAGGCGGTGTGTTTGCACCCAATGTCTCCAAGAATCTCTCAGCGTCAACACCAGTAATTTCAAACTTTGCAAGTGCTGACATGTCGCACAATCCAACGCGTTCAGAAACTAATCGACATTCGCTACTCACGGATTCAAACCAATTGGTCCTTCGAAAACTGTCTATCGCCTCTGAGCCGCTATTCGAAGTTCGAAACCAGTTCGGGCGTTCCCACCCGTAAACAGCACCAAACACAGCACCCGCATCACTCAATGACTGATGGAGGGGAGAAGTGACTGCTGGACGACCAGCAGGTCTTTCCTCTTTCGGGTAGTGAATTCCGAACTGATGCGCAAAACTCTCAATAGCTTTGGCAACTCGAAACTCCCGGTTCGCATAGCCACCAAATCTTCGGGGATCAAGCGCAAGTGCGTCCATCGGCGGCTCGCCACTTTCAATCCACTCAGCGAGTAACTTGCCAGCACCGCCACCTTCCATCACACCCATAGAAGATCCGGTGATGAGCCACGCATTCGGCAGATTAAATGCTGGGCCGATTAAGGGATTAGCATCGGGCGTAAAAGTAATCGGACCATTGACATTGCTTCGAATGCCTACTTCTCCGAGTACAGGAATTCGCTCAGTTGCGGCTTCAATGATGTCACTGAGCCTGTCCAGTGCCGGTGGCAACAAATCAGCACCAAAGTCTGGTGGAACTCCATCAACTCCCCATGCTTCCGGAGTCTTCTCATAGGGACCAAAGATTAGTCCGTCATGTTCCTGTCTGGTGTACCAACTTTCTTCCGGATCCCGAAAAATCGGCAATGGTGTTGATCTTTCTCTAATCTCATCTATAGATTCAGTAACCAGATACTGATGAAGAACTGGGACTACAGGTAAATCTACTCCCATTGCGTCCCCGATTTCCCGACACCAAGTACCAGCTGCATTGACGATGTGCTCACACCTGATTTTGCGCGCTGGTGTATGCACCTCCCACTCACCGCTAGCCGTACGCTCTATCCTCAGGGCAGGACTCTGTCGAAATATTCTTGCACCACGAGCACGAGCTGCGCCTGCAAAGGCATGCGTTGCCTGACTCGGGTCAACATTACCATCATACGGCTCGTAAATACCGCCAATTAGTCCATCAATTTTGGCTAACGGGTAAAGCTCCTCAATCTCATTCGGGGAAACAATGTGAAACTCGTGCCCAATAAATCGTCCCAATCCCTGAACATGCCGAAACTCATCCATGCGATCAGTGAACCTGGTAACGCGCATTGCACCAGTCTGACGAAAACCGACATCCATGCCAGAGTCTTCCGCCAGTGCTGACTTGTAAAGGCGAATGCTTTCGGCTCGCATCTGCATAATGCTCGCATTGTGTGCGAAGTGCGTACAAAGTCCTGCTGCATGCCATGTGGAACCGTGGGTCAGTTCGTTTTTTTCGATCAGCATGACGTCATGCCAGCCGAGTTTAGTCAGGTGGTAAAGAGTGGAGGTTCCCATAACCCCACCACCAATAACTAAGACACTTGCATACTCTGTCACGGCCTAGCCTCTCATTCGCATCCCGTCCGGATCATACGGTGCCTCAGTCAATACCCGTGTTTCGTATAAATCTCCAGCTACTTCAATCTGTAAATGCTTGTCACAAATTTCTGAAAATGATTCACCAGGCTCAGATTCGACGAGTGCAAAAGACAGCAGTTTCCCTGTTCTAGGGCCGACTGCGCCAGATGTAGTCAACCCCACAATTTCATCGTCGCACAAAACCAACTCATCATGCAGCAACAGTGGGCGTTCCGACGTCTGAAGAAGAACTTCCAATAAAAGAAGTCTTTGGCTAACACCTTGCTCCTTTTGCCGCTGTATCGCGTCATAACCCAAATAGTCGCGATGACGCGTTCCCAGTGTGTGTTCAATCCTGGCTTCAATTGGAGTCACGTCGGAATCCCATTCGTGACTCCAGTGTCCAAAACCTTTTTCCATCCGACAGCCATCCAATGCCAGCATACCGAAATGAGATATTCCAAAGTCTTCACCTGCCTCTCTAATTAAATCGTAGATCATCATCGCATCATCCGCTTGCATGTAGATCTCCCATCCCAACTCGCCTGCATAACTTCGTCTCAGAGCTGTTACTTCCATCCCACCAATTTTTACCTTTCGAATGTGTCCAAACGGAAAAGTTTCCGTTTGCAGGTTTTCGGAGAACACGCGTTGCAGCACTTCTCTAGCCAATGGTCCCATCACTCCCAGCACAGCCTCATCCTGAGTCCGGTCCTCAACGAATACGTCATCGAAATCTTCTAGAATTTGTCGCATTCGGGAAAAGTCTCGATAGCGAGTGCTAGCTCCACTCACAACTCTAAAGCAGTTGGAATCAATCCGACTCACTGTCACGTCGGCTTCAATTCCACCTCGTTGGTTGAGCATCACTGTGTATTTTGACTGTCCGGATCGCAAATCCATATCACCAGCACAGAGGTACTGCAAACCTTCAAAGGATCGTTTTCCCGTAATCTCAAATTTTGAAAACTGTGAGAGATCAATCAATGCAACCGAATCAGCCATTCTTGTCGCCTCGCGTTGGGTGATATCCCACCACGGCTGTTCGCCAAAGGTATGAATAATTTCGTGCTCCGACTCTGATTCCGCGTACCATAACGGCACCTCCCAGTGCGGTAAACACCCAAACACTGCACCCACAGAATTTAAACGTTCATACAGAGGAGATCGATGAAGACCCACTCGCGGTTCGGGTTGTTTGAGAGGCCAGTGCACTGCAAACTGGGTATGAACCGCCTCTTGCATGCGTAGTTGCAAGTTTTTGGTTTCATTCCATTTCGGGCTGACACGACGAATATCAACTTCCCATAGATCGAAATTGGGACGACCGTTCAATATCCATTCTGACAGTTCTCGCCCGACTCCCGCTGATGACATCACACCAACTGAATTGAATCCTGCTGCGACAAATAGCCCGGGAAGTTCGGGTGTTTCACCGATCAATGGCTTTGTATCGGGTGTGAAACTCTCCGGTCCATTCATGAACATCTGGATTCCCGTTGACTCCAAAACCGGCATCCTTTCAATGGCGGCTTGCATAAACGGTTCAAACTGATCCCAGTCTTCAGCAAACATCAGATATCCATCGTCTGCAGGAATTTCTGATGCAGGATTCCAGATCTTGGCATCTTTTTCAAATCCGCCAATCACCATTTTTCCTGTATCTCCCTTGAGATACACACCGTGCTCCAAATCACGCACAACAGGTACGGCTTCTCGCAACTGATCAATCGGCTCTGTCACCACGTACATGTGTTCAACAGCCTGTAGCGGAACATTGACACCAACATTCGCAGCTAGCGCTCGAGACCACAGGCCGCCACACAATACAACCCGATCGCAGTCAATCCTATCACCATTCAAAAGGGCGATGCCTTTGAGCTTACCGTTATCAGTCTCAATTCGTTCAACGGGTTGCCCCTCCTCGATCAGCCCACCCAACTGTTTGACTGCAGAAGCATAAGCTGCACATAAATCCACCGGCGAAACCTGTGCATCTTCATCAACCCAGAGCGCTCCAGCCAAGTCATCTACATTCAGATGTGGCGCTGCTTGCAACACTTCCTGAGGGCTGATCATTTCAACCCCTAATCCGACACGACATCCCATGGCATGAATTCTTCTTAGCTCGGTGAGCCTTTCCTGATTTTGTGCCAGCCAAAGGCCACCGGTTTGCCGATATCCCGTTGACCTTCCCGTCTCATTTTCAAGTTTCGGGAACAGGTGTGTCGCGTACATCGCGATTCTAGTCATGTTTAGGGAAGATCGCAGCGGTCCTACGATACCCGCAGCATGCCAGGAGGTACCGCTTCCGATTTGGTTTGCTTCGAATAGTCGAACTGAGCAGCCACCCAATTGAAGCAGATGGTAGGCAACCGAGAGTCCAACTGCACCGCCACCAATTATCGCGATATCAATTTTTCCATTCACGGATTAAATCTCAATGTGGTATCCCAAATGAACATCGCCATTTTAGTTAAGCGATTGTTGGATTCGGTCCGCAATTCTTGAGAATTGGTGGTTACTAATCTGTGGACATGGACCTAGTTTAGGTTCTCACAAATTCATCCAACAGCAACCTGTCATATACAATTCTGAACGTGAAAAGTTCGACGGAAAAACCCGCACGTCGCAGGACGGGAGGACGTCAGTCCAAACGCGAACGACGTCGGCATGGCAACGCTTCTGGCAATAGCAGTCCCTACATTCAACGTCATGTCGGAAGAATCGGTCTGCTGGACGACGCTGGCTTGTCGCTTATTGAGAAAAATGCCGATCGAATCCTGGATCAAATCGGCATGGATTTTCGAGATGATCCCGAAACGTTAGACATCTTTAGCCAGGCTGGTTGCAGAGTATCAGGTGAGCGAGTTCGATTTGAACCCGGATTTTGCCGCGAAGTTATTCAAAATTCAGCACCCCAGCAATTTACCCAGTATGCCAGAAACCCTGCTCGATCCGTCAAAATCGGTGGCAAAAACTCCCTATTCTGTCCTAGCTTTGGCTCACCATTTGTCCACGACATGGATCGCGGCAGACGATACTCAACATGCGAAGACTTTGAGAATCTGACGCGGCTTCACTACATGCTGAACAGCGTTCACCACTCAGGTGGAGTTGTTTGCGAACCTGTCGATTTACCAGTGTCCGAACGTCACCTCTTCATGGCTAAAACTCATTTGAAACTGAGTGATAAGCCATTTATGGGTGCAGTGACAGCACGCGAGCGGGCAGCTGATACCGTTGAAATGGTGCGAATCGTATTTGGTGAGAAATTTGTCGATGAAAACTGTTGCCTGTATAGCGTTGTCAACACCAACGCACCACTCGTGCTCGATGCAACCATGCTCGAAGCACTGAAAGTCTACGCCAAAGCCAACCAAGCCGTCGTTGTCTCACCGTTTGTTCTTGGCGGTGCCATGAGCCCGGTGTCAGTCGCAGCAACACTCGCGCAGGTGCTGGCGGAAGTTTTGGCTGGACTCTGTCTCATTCAACTGATAAGACCCGGTGCGCCTGCCGTATTTGGAACTTTCTTCAGTCCAATTTCCCTGCAATCCGGTGCAACAACCTTCGGCACACCGGAAGGCATGCAGTTTCAGATGTGCGCTCGTTCGCTTGCCGATCGCCTAGGCGTACCCCTGCACTCAGTAGGCGCACTCACTGCGTCCAAAGTCCCCGATGCACAAGCCGCATACGAAAGTGCAACTCAATTGATTGGCTCCTTCATGGCCGGCACACACTTTATCATTCATGCCACAGGTTGCTTGGAGAGTCTGTTGACTGTCGGCTACGAAAAAGTCATTATGGACGCGGACCGCTGCGCAATGCTGGCAGCATTCGCAGACAAAGTCGATCTGTCGGACGAAGCTCAGGCCTGGGACGCATTTGAAGAAGTCGAGCCAGGACATCACTTTCTAGAAGCAGGTCACACGCAGCGAAATTTTGAGACTGCTTTCTTTCAGTCATCTGTCGCAGATAACAAGTCATTTGAGCAGTGGCAGGCGGAAGGTTCAAGTTGGCAGCATGAGCGCGCCAATCAAACATGGAAAAGAATGCTCAATGAATATCAGCCACCACCCATTGAATCAGATATTGCGGAGGCTCTTGATGAATTCGTCTTGCGACGCCTCAAGGAAATCCGCACTCAATAACGAGGTATCCAATGACACTTGAAATCGACTGGTCCTATGATGCGGTTGTCCAACGACGGGAAAATTACTACGCCGCCTCGCAAAGAAAGTTTCAGCCATACCGTAAGCCACTGATCGTGAAACGCGGCCAGGGGCAGTATTTGTGGGATGAAGACGACAACCGTCTGATTGATCTTTTGGGAATGAACGTATGCATTTCTGTTGGTCATGCTCATCCAGACGTGGTTCGGGCCGCAAGTGAGCAGGCAGCCGTACTGCCACACTGTACAACGATGTTCTATCACCCGGTACCGGCGCACTTTGCCGAGGAATTAGCGGCGACAATGCCTGATGGATACGATTGGGTTGTGCACTTTACCAATAGCGGTGCTGAAGCGATTGACCTGGCACTGATGATGGCACGAACGTATACCGGAAAGAGCGACATAGTCTCCCTACAGGGTGGATATCACGGTCCAACATATGGCGCCCAGTCCATTACGGGAATATCGGGGTTTCGACACGATGTCAATTTACCTGGTCACGTGCAGTTTGCTCTCTCACCAAACCCCTATCGAAGCGAGTTCGGAGATGACACCGAGCGCTATCTGACATCGCTCGAAAATACGATTCGATATAACACCTCAGGTAAGATCGCCGCGATGGTAATCGAACCAGTACAAGGATACGTTGGGATCATTCCGATGCCCGAAGGATATATTGCTGGTGCTGCTGAGCGAATACGCGCCGCCGGTGGCATCATGATTTTGGATGAAGTACAAGCGGGATTCAGTCGGACCGGAGATTCTTTCTGGAACTTTGAACAGCATGGCGTAGTACCTGAAATTGTTGTTTCGGCAAAGGGTATCGGCAATGGCTACCCATTGGGTGCAGTCATTGCACAAAAGGCAATTGCAGAACCCATGGCGGAAAAATTCCTGTTTCACACCTACGGTGCAAATCCAATGAGTTGTGCTGCCGGACGTGCAGTTCTTGAGGTAATGAAACGGGAGCAGTTACAGCAGAACGCCAAGATTGTTGGAAAACTTTTGTTGGACGGGTTATCAGGTCTCATGCACGACCATCCAACTATTGGAGATGTACGCGGCAGGGGACTGATGATTGCAGTAGAACTCGTCAAAGACCGGCAAAGTAAAGAACCCGCACCTGAAGAGACGGCCATGGTGTTTGAGGAAACTCGATTTAACGGGCTTGTAACCAGTAAAGCCGGGCCGGATCGAAGTGTATTGAGACTGGTTCCACCCCTTTGCCTGTCAACCGACGATGTGCCCGAAATTGTCCAGTCGATGGACCGGTCGTTTTCGGCACTGAGGTAACGACCTGGTTCAGGCCTAAAGTGTCAGGTCTGTGAGCTACAGAACTGTTCTGACTGTAGATCCTGCGCGTAAATAGGACTCTTCAAGAACTGAAGAAAAAACTGCCGATTAAACGTTCAGGATGAAGCGTAAGCATCCCGGCAACGACAGCTCCGATAAAACAGCCAATCATTGCAAAGAAGTGTGCTCGACGATTTCCTCGGCGAATCATGATGATCGCATATGCCATTGATAGCAGAGTGAAAGCAGAAAGTGCATGAATTGCGCTGAACTCTCCGTGATTAAGATCGCGCAGACTAAATGATCCCACGGCCACCAAAGTCATCAGTGCAACCCAAATCCTTCCCATGAGTTTGTGACGCGGTGTTCCCTTAGTCATGCTCAAGATAATGATACCCAGAATTACCACGCTGAGCGCAAACGCGATGTGAGTACCGACCATGAGAGCGTACATTAAAATCCTCCTAGCAAAATTCGTGTTCAGTATATGCAAGAGAAGTGATGCAACTGTGAAAATATCGTCACATCAATTGCTCAAATCGTACTGATTGTGTTCGCTGGCCGTTTCGGCAGTCTGTTATTAATGAAATGAATCTGTGTCTATGGAAAATAGGAGCAAAATGAGATCGCGTTATCGAGGCGCTATGCTGGGTCTGGCAACTGGAGATGCACTAGGAACGACTCTCGAATTCAAACCCCCGGGAAGCTTTAAACCAATAGACGATATGGTCGGTGACGGACCGTTTAGGCTAAAACCAGGGCAATGGACTGACGATACGTCAATGGCATTGTGTCTGGCTAAGAGCCTGATTGAGAAAGGCGGATTTGACGCTGAAGATCAAATGCAGCGGTACGTACGCTGGTATCGCACGGGGTACATGAGCAGTACGGGAGAGTGCTTTGATATCGGAAATACTATCAGATGCGCCTTGCAGCGTTTTGAGAATGGTTCAGGTCCCTTTGCCGGTTCAACGGATCCTGCTTCTGGAGGAAACGGTTCACTCATGCGACTGGCACCTGTAGCGCTTGCATTTGCGAGTGATCCCGAACAAGCCATTCATAATGCTGGAGAGAGTTCTCGAACAACACACGGTGCGCCGGAGCCGATTGATGCATGTCGCTACTATGCAGGATTGATCGTCGGTGCGTGCCAAGGATGTTCTAAGGACGAATTGCTGAGCAGTTACTTCAGTCCGGTTGGTGCTCATTGGCAGCGAGACGAGTTATCACTGAACATCAGTCACATTGCGGCAGGATCGTCTAAGAAAAAGCAACCACCTGAGATTATTGGCGGCGGTTATGTTGTCCATGCGCTTGAGGCAGCACTATGGGCCTTTTGGAATACTGACAGTTTTAAGGAAGGTGTACTCCGAGCAGTAAATCTCGGAGATGACGCTGATACTACAGGAGCGATTTATGGGCAGCTCGCAGGTGCATTTTATGGTGTTGAAGAGATTCCCAAGAGCTGGCGCAAGAAACTTGCCATGTGCGAGCGGATTATTGAAATGGCTGATCAGCTTCTAAATTTGTCTTCACAGCTCCAACAGTAAGCATACGTATTTAAATTTTTTGCGATTCTGGCATATTGTGGATTTTCATCACTTCAAAATGGGCGGAAAAGGCATCGTACTTTACAGATAAGCCAGCAAAATCCCGCCAAATACCATCGCACCAAACCAGCTGTTACCCAAAAACGCAGCAAAGAACTTTTCCCGGTTATCCTCTCGACAATAGTACTGGTGCCAGATACTGACAAGTAATGCCCCACAAAGGCCAAGATAGTAGTAGCCGTCAAGGTTCTCTAGGTATCCAACCACCCCTAGTATGATTAACGTTGCTGCCTGACAAAGCCCAATCACCAGACGGTCATTAGTTCCGCTGATCGTGGCTAGTGACTTGACCCCGATCTTTAGATCGTCGTTTCGGTCGACCATTGCATAAAAAGTGTCGTAAGCACCGGCCCAGGCAATATTTGCCAAAAGAATTAGCCAGCCAACTATCGGAACTGTATCTAGATGCGCTGCAAATGCGATGGGGATTCCCCAGCCAAACGCAATGCCGAGATAGAACTGCGGCAAACCTGATACTCTTTTCAGAAATGGATAGGAGGCAGCGAGGAACAGCCCAATAAAAGCCAAAATAATGGATAGGCGATTGAGAAAAAGAACCAGAATGAATCCGACCAAGCTGAGACATACAAACAAAATTAACGCCTCTCGGACTGACACTTCTTTAGTCGCAAGCGGACGGTCTTTGGTCC
The DNA here is from genome assembly GCA_964649525.1 of uncultured Gammaproteobacteria bacterium. Taxonomy (GTDB): domain Bacteria; phylum Pseudomonadota; class Gammaproteobacteria; order Arenicellales; family JAJDZL01; genus JAJDZL01. Next base: position 934 of record CAZYSR010000532.1, on the reverse strand, counting down.
GTTCCACATGGGGATCAAAATTACGATCTGCAAAGTCGTTGATTACACAACCGGCAGAACGCATCACAAAGACACCGATGATCATGATCAATACAATTCGAGGCTGCGGTTGCCCATCGCCCGCAATCCATAGTGCCCACAAAGTGGGCCATAAGAGCAATAAACTCCCGATAGGCTTGTGCAGCCGCATCAACCGAGCATAGGCACCAAGTCGTTTAGACAGCACTATATTGTCCCTCTCGAATGGTCCAGCGCCGAATTAAAGGATCAATCAACTCCGGGTGTTTTTCCAGTATCAAGTCAGCTGCCTTGATCACGTCTCCGAGCAGGCTCCGGTCGCGCGAAATTTCTGCAATTCGAAAGATCTGGGCACCGGTCTGTCGAGTGCCAAGAAGTTCACCGGCACCTCTGAGTTCGAGGTCTTTTTCCGCAATCTTGAATCCATCCGTCGTTTCTCGCATGACCTGCAACCGACTTCGCGACATTTCCGAAAGAGGGTTTTTGTACAACAATGTACAAAGCGCTTGTGTGGCACCGCGACCGACTCGCCCCCGCAGTTGGTGCAACTGGGCAAGCCCAAGTCGTTCAGAGCTCTCAATAACCATCAGACTTGCGTTCGGTACATCCACACCGACTTCGATAACCGTTGTCGCAACCAGCACATCAATCTCACCTTTCCTGAACTTGGTCATGATCTTGTCGCGTTTATCGCTCTTGATCCGACCATGAATTAATGCGATACGTCGGTCCGGTAACGATTGACGAACAAATTTCTCGGCCTCAACTGCGGATTCGACGTCAAGTACTTCTGATTTATCGATTAAAGGGCAAACCCAATACGCCTGCTGCCCGGATTTACACACCGCATCGACTCTTTGGATTGCGTTCATACGATGGCCGCTGGAAATTATCTCAGTCTTGATCGGTATACGAC
>CAZYSR010000531.1:0-7441 GCA_964649525.1 uncultured Gammaproteobacteria bacterium | reverse complement strand
ATACCAAACACCATCAGAATACTGGTAACAAAAGGAACTCGTCCCCTAACACCAAAGTTCTTGAAACTTAGATATGGCACCGCACTCACCATGCCAAGTGCCAGAACAAACAGAATGACTGTCGTCATTTCAGCAACGAATTCAAGGTCCCTTCCCCATCCAGTTTCTATGACCCACAACCAACTAACCAAAAATGCCGCTGCCATAGGACAAGGCAGCCCTTGAAAATAGTTTGGGTTCTTTGCGGACTGCGTATTAAAGCGAGCCAAACGCAATGCAGTGGCAGATGTGTAAAGAAACGCACAAAGCCAGCCAATTTTTCCTAGATCTGATACTGTCCACTCAAAAACAACTAGTGCCGGCGCAAGTCCAAAGCTGACTACATCAGCCAGACTGTCATATTCTTTTCCAAAGTCACTGGTCGTATTGGTCAGTCGGGCAACCCTGCCGTCAAGCCCATCCAGCACTGTGGCAATTAGAATGGCAATAGCAGCAAATTCAAACTTTTCCTGAGTGGCCTGAATAATTGCAAAGAATCCAAAGAACAGTGCACCTGTTGTCAACAGGTTCGGCAGCACGTAGATTCCGCGGCGCCTTCTTGGGCTCTTTCTTCCAGTTGTAGTTTTTTTGGTTTCCAACTGCATTAGTAGGTTCCTAGACCGTTAGTTAGAAATTGTAACCGCAATTCCGAAACGAATCTGAAATTTGCCTAAATATGTGAAATGCAACCTTGAGAATGATGTTAATTCAGAATCAGGACTTTGACCCGATGACATCAGCACCACCTCGGACTGAATCCCCGATGCTGACATTTACCTGAAATTCAGGTGGAAGAAATAATTCTACGCGGGAACCGAAGCGAATAAATCCGTACTTCTGTCCCTTTTGAACTTGATCACCGGTGTCAACATAGCAGAGAATCCGTCGGGCAATGAGTCCAGCAATTTGAATACAGGTGATGTCATGCGAATCAGAGTCGCGAATGACAATCGAATTACGTTCGTTTTCCTCAGCAGATTTATCGACTGCTGCATTTAAAAATTTGCCTGCACGATACTCTTTCTTGATGATCGTCCCGGCAATGGGAATTCGATTTGAATGAACCGAAAATACATTCAAAAAGATAGCAATTCGAGTGGCAGAATTGCCACTGATTGGATCAATGGCCTCACCAATAGCGACAATTTTGCCGTCTGCGGGAGAAACCACAAGGTTATCGTCTGCTGGAACGTCTCGTGTCGGTTCTCGAAAAAACTGCAGTACGAATACAGCAATCAACCAAAATGGAATTGACCAGTATCCACCTGCAATGAAATATACCGCCAACGCAACGAGTACAGCCGCAGCCGCAAATGGATACCCTTCACGGGCGAGGCGCATAGAGGTCAGTTGACGTCGCGGTCAACCAGTCGACCGGCTGCGATCCATGGCATCATGGCCCGTAAAGATGATCCGACATCCTCAATTCCTCTGCCAGCCGACGCTTTGCGTAGGGCATTAAAGTTTTTGTTCCCATTCGCGTTTTCATCCATCCATTCACGAGCAAACTTGCCGCTCTGAATTTCTGAAAGAACTCTACGCATTTCAGCCCGAGTCTCATCGTTCACGATTCTCGGACCGCGTGTAAGGTCGCCATACTCAGCAGTATTGGACACCGAGTAACGCATATTCTGGATACCACCTTCATAGATCAGATCAACAATGAGCTTCAACTCGTGCAGACATTCAAAATACGCCATTTCAGGAGCGTAGCCTGCCTCGACCAACGTATCAAAGCCCGCTTCAATCAGAGCCGTAGCACCACCACACAATACTGTCTGCTCGCCAAACAAGTCGGTTTCAGTCTCCTCGCGGAAAGTTGTCTCAATGATGCCTGCCCGTCCGCCACCGATCGCAGAAGCATACGACAGCGCCAATTCACGTGTTCCGCCTGAAGGGTCTTGATGAATTGCGATCAGACACGGAACGCCACCGCCAGATGCATAGGTTGAACGTACCAGATGCCCTGGACCCTTGGGTGCTACCATAAAGGTGTCAATATCGCCCGCTGGGTCAATGAATCCGAAATGAATATTGAATCCATGTGCGAACGTAATTGCAGCGCCTGATTTCAGATTGGGAGCAACTTCGGATTCGTATAGGGAAGCCTGAAGTTCATCGGGAACCAGCATCATGACTACATCAGCGTCCGCAACTGCTTCGCTGACGTCAGCAACAGCTATGCCGGCCTTCGCCGCTTTGTCGCGTGAAGCTGAACCTGCACGCAGCCCAACCACAACATCCACACCACTGTCTTGTAAATTGCCAGCATGCGCATGCCCTTGTGATCCGAAGCCAATTATTGCAACCCGCTTACTCTGAATAATCGAGAGGTCTGCATCATTGTCATAATAAACTTTCATATTCTTAAGTCCTTATTTCAATTGCTTTTTTTTTGATTTATGACCATTGAGACTCATGGAGCTTTCACCTCTGGCAATTCCTGATACACCGGAGCGAACCAATTCCAGAATCTCAGTAACTTTCAAAGTTTCAATAAAGGCATCCAATTTGGAGCACTCACCGGTCAGTTCGATGATATAGATTGATTCGGTTACGTCGATGATCCGACCTCGAAAAATTTCTGCCAGACGTTTCACCTCATCTCGTAAATCTCCCGTTGCTCTCACTTTAACCATCATCAACTCACGTTCAATATGATTTCGGTCAGCGAGATTGAGAACCTTGACTACTTCAATCAGTTTATTGAGCTGTTTGGTGATCTGTTCGATGACGCTTTCAGATCCTGTCGTAACGATCGTCATACGAGATAGTGAAGGATCGTCTGTTGGTGCAACTGTCAATGTCTCAATGTTGTAACCCCGTGCAGAAAACAGTCCGGCTACTCTGGATAAAGCACCTGACTCATTCTCCAAGAGCACGGAAATAATATGGCGATTCTCCTCCACTTAAGCCAGCTCCCGTTCCTGTGGTGCGGGCTCATCTGATTCTGCCTTCGGACTTAAGTGCATTTCGTTGTGGCCGCTTCCAGCAGCGATCATGGGGTAGACATTTTCTTCCTGATCCGTGATAAAGTCCATGAACACGAGGTCATTTTTCCGCTTCATCGTGTCTCGCAAAGCACCCTCAACATCCGCTGGGTCTTCAATAAGAACGCCATCATGACCAAAACTTTTCGCCAGTGCAACGAAATCGGGCAAGGCATCCATGTAAGAATGCGAGTAGCGGCGATCGTAAAAGAATTCCTGCCATTGTCTGACCATTCCCATGTAACGATTGTTCAGATTGATGATTTTGATTGGAATATCGTATTGCTTACAGGTTGACAGCTCTTGGATACACATGATGATGCTTGCTTCACCCGTGACACATACAACATCCGAATCCGGATAGGCCAAATGCACGCCCATCGCCGCAGGTAGGCCAAATCCCATCGTTCCCAACCCGCCAGAGTTCACCCATCTTCGCGGTGTATCGAAACGATAAAACTGTGCTGCCCACATCTGGTGCTGTCCCACGTCAGATGTCACAAAAGCTTCACCATTGGTCACTTCATAAAGCTTCTCAAGCACATACTGTGGCTTGATTTTGCTGCTATTGCGATCGTATGACAAACTGTCGATCGAACGCCAGGAGTTGATTTGATTCCACCACGCTTTGAGCGCGTCGTAGTTTGGCTCCAATTCCAACTTTTCAATAGTTGCCACCAAGTCCGCCAACACAAGCTTCGCATCACCAACGATCGGGACTTCAACCTTGACATTCTTTCCTATTGAGGCCGGATCAATGTCAATGTGAATGATCTTCGCATAGGGTGCAAACTTATTAAGATCACCCGTAATTCGATCATCAAATCGAGCACCTACCGCCAACATCACATCGCAGTCATGCATCGCCATGTTCGCTTCATAGGTTCCATGCATACCCAACATGCCAATAAACAGCGGATCATTGGCCGGAAAACACCCAAGACCCATCAGCGTATTCGTACACGGGTAATCAAGCTGACGAACCAAACTTCGAAGTTCCTGTTCGCCACCTGCAGTTGTAACGCCTCCACCGGTATAAATAATCGGCCGCTTTGCGGATAAAAGCAGCTTGGCTGCTTTTTTAATCTGTCCCGTATGCCCCCGCATTGTGGGGTTGTAGGAACGCATTGATACAGTCTTAGGATAGTGGTACTCAGCTACTGCCGCAGTTACATCCTTGGGAATATCAACCATCACTGGGCCTGGCTTACCAGAGTTGGCAATGTAGAACGCCTTCTTGATCGTCAATGCAAGATCATTGACATCTCGCACCAGAAAATTGTGTTTCACACAAGGTCGTGAAACACCAAGTGCATCGACTTCCTGAAAGGCATCATCGCCTATCAGGTGAGAAGGAACCTGGCCTGAAATGACCACCATCGGAATTGAGTCCATGTATGCCGTTGCAATACCTGTGATAGTATTGGTTACACCAGGACCGGAAGTTACAAGTACAACGCCAGGTTCACCGGTTACTCGAGCGTAACCGTCAGCTGCGTGGGAAGCACCCTGTTCGTGTCGCACAAGAATGTGACGAACCTCATCTTGTTTATACAGGGCATCGTAAATGTGCAGTGCTGCACCACCTGGATATCCGAAAATGTACTTGACACCTTCATCACGCAGGCAACGCACCAGAATATCTGCGCCTGTTAACTCCATGGCCTGATTCCTCTTAATTGACCGGCTACCTTATTTCCGGTTAGTTGATTGAATTAATTTTAATGAAACAAACGATTATAGTGAGTGTGCATTGCAACATTGTAAATTCTTGTAATGCTGAATGCCACACGTCCAGTTAATCCCAGTTGTTCTGGCTACCTGTGTGTCCGTCGGTCCGCTTTATAGTTTTCGCCACGTACTGGTACCGTCTGGACGATCCTCAAGTTCCACACCGAGAGCCGTCAGTTGTCGCCTCAACTCATCCGCGACCTGCCACTGTTTGTTGCGGCGCGCTTGTTCGCGCTGAAGTACCAACTCACGTATACCATCGGAATCCACAGAGAGTTCAACACCCAAAAATCTGGATGCATTCATACACCCAATTCCCAAAGCACCATTTAGAAGCAAAAGTGTTTGGTACAAGCTCCCAGCTGTTGTTCCTGATTCAGCGTCAATCGCACGGTTAAGATCTCTGACACAGTCAAAAATTACGGCCAACGCGTCCGGCGTATTGAAGTCGTCATCCATAACCGCCTGAAATCTTGAAAGATATTCATCATTCAATTGACTGGACGGTGAAATTCCCGATTGCTCGAACTTGTGAATTGCCAGGTATATTCGTCGTAATGCAACCTTCGCATTTTCCAGCGAATTGTCACTGTAGTTGAGCGGACTTCGATAATGACACATGAGGAAGGTGAAGCGCAAAACTTCACCCATTCTCACCGGATCCGTATCTTGAGCCAGTATTTCACGAATGGTCAGGAAATTGTGCAAAGACTTGGACATTTTTTCCGAATTGACTTCCAGATACCCGTTGTGCATCCAGACATTGACAAAGGTTTGATCAGTCGCTGCTTCAGATTGAGCAATTTCATTTTCGTGATGCGGAAATAGCAGATCTCTCCCACCTCCATGTATATCGAAGTGGCTACCCAGCAAACTGGTTGACATGGCTGAACATTCAATGTGCCATCCGGGCCTGCCCTGTCCCCAAGGTGATTCCCAGCTTGGCTCACCTGGTTTGGAACCTTTCCACAGCACAAAGTCCAATGGATCATCCTTCTTTTCGTCGGGCGCAATTCGCGCTCCTACCACCAGCTCATCGAGACGTGTTCCGGACAGCTTGCCATACTCCTTGAATTGACGAGTACGATAGTAAACATCACCGTTTTCAGCTGGATATGCATAGCCGCGTTCAATCAACTCCGAAATCATCTCAACAATATTCGGAACATATTCGGTTGCGCGAGGCTCATGATCCGGCTTGACTACGAATAACGCATCGAGGTCTTCGTTCATGTACCGGATGTAACGATCTGTCAGTGATTCGGTCGATACACCCAACTCGTTTGCACGATTGATGATCTTGTCATCAATATCGGTAATGTTGCGTACATAGGTAACCTCATACCCGCGGTACCGCAAGTAACGCACAATTGCATCAAAACCGACCATCACTCTTGCATGACCTAAATGACAGTAGTCGTAAACGGTCATTCCGCATACGTAAATCCGTACGCGATTTCCATCAATCGGCTTAAATTCTTCTTTTTGTCCAGTCAGACTGTTGTAGATATTCAACATCAAACTGCTGAAATTGGCAGGTTGTATAATGAGCGTTCAATCACCCATAAAACCTGCATATTATAAGAGTCTGGGTTCGTTCATTTTCCGTCGATATGGGCTATATGGCTTGAATCTGCAGGTGCAATCCTATTCACATCCACCTTCCAATCGATTGGGTGATTCTGGTTCAATCGTTGACAAATGAACAGTTTTACCGATCCGTTATGCTGTCACACAAATTTCAATTTTGAATTGAATGGGCATTTACTTCCTTTCCGATACGCATCTATCTCCAAATCAGCCCGCTGTTTACGATAAGTTTCTTCGCTATCTACGATCAATTCGTAAAACAGCGGACGAACTCTATATTCTGGGCGATCTCTTTGACTATTGGATTGGGGACGACGGCAGTACATTGCTTGGACACAGTCCCGCAATCGAGGCACTAGCTGAATTATCTGATGCCGGTGTGCAAGTTTCAGTGATGCATGGCAATCGGGATTTCTTAATCGGGCCTGAATTTATCGCAGAAATTGGAGGGAAATTGATTCCGGATCCCACCACCATCGATCTGAACGGTCAATCAGTGTTATTGATGCATGGAGACAGCCTTTGCACTGATGATGTTGAGCACCAGCGTTATCGAGAAATCGTTCTTTCTCCCGAATGGCAAGAATCAATTCTTGAGCTGCCCATTTCAGAACGCCTCAATCGGGCACTTGACATGCGTGCCACAAGTGAGAAAAGCAAACAGGTTAAAAGTCAAAGCCTGATGGATGTAAACCAGCAGTCAGTGCTGCATACCATGAAACAGTTTGGCGTGAGAATTCTAATTCACGGCCACACCCACCGACCACAAATTCACCATTTTGAGATTGATGGCTGCGAAGCAACGCGGTATGTGCTGGGCGACTGGGGACGAAACAATGATGCGGTGATTGTGGTTAACTCAGAGGGAATCATTAACCTGCATCACGCAGAGGTTTGAGGCTTTCTCTCTAGCCGGATTCGGCCAATTCTGCCGTTTCGTATAACAGTGAGTTCTGATCAGCCTCACGTGCCTGGTCGTTTCTCTTTTCGTTAAGTTCTAACAAAAAGTTTTTCGATACATCTCCCGTCACATACTCACCGTTGAACACTGATGTCTCAAACTCCACCACATCGGAATTAGTGGTTAGCAC
>CAZYSR010000530.1:0-3469 GCA_964649525.1 uncultured Gammaproteobacteria bacterium | reverse complement strand
CGCATACTCCTTTCCTCATTCGTCCCGATTGCTGTTTCATTCATTCCGGATTCCTGGGAGAGGAAGATGGGGGAGAGTGCCTACGAAAGCATGCTTGCTGTCGCTCTTGATCCTTCCGAGCTTTCCAACAGTCAAATTGAGAGACTAAGAGCAAAGGCCGGTGAACTGCTGGAAGTCAGTGAACTGGCAGATACTGTCGAAATCAACTTCCACAATTCAAAGCTTTTTGGAGCAAATGCACTGGCATTTCCCGGCGGTCCCATAGTAGTGACTGATGATCTGGTGAAACTGCTTAACGATGATTTGGAAATACTTTCAGTGATTGCGCATGAGATTGCCCATATCAAAGAGCGTCATTCCTTACACCAAATTGTAGAGGTCCTTGGCTTGACGGTATTTGCTTCAATTTTGTTCGGTGCAAGCGAAACTCTGATTGAAGAAGGGTCGGCTATTGCTATTGAACTATGGGCATTTGATCTCAGCAGAGACATGGAAAAAGAAGCAGACTTGTTGGGTGTCGAGATTTTGCTGGATAGCGGTATCGATCCGGTCCATTTTTCTAATGCACTGACGAAGTTGACACTACATTATTGCATACAAACATCTACCAGCCAGGTGTTGGAGTGCGTTGAAAATGAAGGCAGTAGTTGGTTTTCCACTCACCCAACCGGTGCAGACCGTCTCAAATACCTGAATCCTTCCAATTGATGAAATCACCAAATATTTCCTGACTTCATGAGTGAAGGCATCAGGAGATTCCCCGCACCACAATAACCACCTTGACAATCTCAGTTGCCGGAGAATCATGTCCTTGATTGTGCAACGCTGGTCGGCACCACTCATTGACAACTTGAGAGGATATAAATATATTCTAGTATAATAATCCTTGAAATAAAGAAGATGGAATGCATATTTTCAAGGAATAATCATTGAAAGATCCAGTCCCACGACATCTTGCAATGACTGAAATCGCTCAATCTTTTAGAGCACATCCGGTGGTTGCTGTAGTCGGACCCCGTCAGTGTGGTAAAACCACTTTGGCGAAAATTTTCACGCAGACCGACTCCGAGACTACTTATTTTGACTTGGAAAGTTACATCGATCGCCGTCGACTCGAAAACCCAATCAGCACTCTTTTGGAACTCCCAGGTACTGTCGTAATTGATGAAGTACAACGAGTTCCGGAACTGTTCGAAACGCTACGTGTTGTTGTAGATAGTGATAAATGCAGGTCTCGATTTCTGTTGCTTGGCAGCGTATCTCCGTCCTTAATCAAGGGAGTTTCTGAGACGCTCGCGGGACGAATTGGCATCGTTCAGCTGGGTGGCTTTACGATCGATGAAATTCCACAAGTACCTTGGAGATCTTTATGGAACAGAGGTGGTTTTCCAAGAAGTATTCTGGCAGAAGATGAAACGGTATCCGTCAATTGGAGAAGGAATTTTGTAACGACCTTTCTGGAGCGCGACATACCCCAGTATGGCATATCCATACCGTCTGAGACATTGCGACGATTTTGGACAATGATTGCCCATTACCACGGTCAAATTTGGAATGGAGCGGAGTTTGCGCGCGCACTCGGTGTAAATGAACCTGCTGCTAGAAGGTACTTGGATATTTTAAGTTCCTCATTCATGGTTAGAGTGCTGGATCCCTGGTATGAAAACTTAAAGAAACGGCAGCTAAAATCCCCCAAAATTTATATTCGTGATGCGGGAATTCTTCATAACTTGCTAGAACTCGATTCATTTCGCGACCTGTCTGGTCACGTTAAAATTGGTGCCTCATTTGAGGGTTTTGCAATCGAAAACCTAGTCCGTCAACTGCAGTTGAAGAGTTGCTACTTCTGGGGAACTCACGCTGGAGCTGAGCTTGATTTGATGACAATCTCTAGAGGTAAACGATATGGATTCGAAATCAAATACAGTGATGCTCCAAGAACCACTCGCTCTATACGGACAGCTATTTCCGACCTGCAGTTGCAACATTTGTGGATTGTATATCCGGGTGCTGAATGTTACCGGCTGGATGATGCAATCTCTGTGGTTTCGATTGAGAAAATCGGAAGCTTGATCAGCCAAATGAAACACGATTGACGCATTCAACTCATAACAAATAGGTACAGTTCCATTTTCTCACGAAGTCTGATTCTCAAAATTCTTTAGTGTGTTCAGCCTTAAGACAAGAAAAGTCTTCAAACGTAAGCGTGGAATGAAATATCCAAACTGAGAAGTGTCAATGTTCCGTTATTTTTCTAATTCAAGGTTTGAATGTAAGGTTGCTTTTCAACTGTTCAGACACGTTGCAAGCAATTGAACTGAAGTGAGAGAGCAAAAACCTCGCTGAATCATATATTAATGGCGTAATAAAAAAAATCGATTGCACCGCGGATTCTCGCCGATTCATCGACAATTTGATAGTTCAATTCCTGCGACAAGTGAAAAGAAGTTAACATATCACCTAGAAACAAAATATTTTTAACTCTGTCAACCTTCACCACATAAAAAGACGAAATGGATTCAATCAGCGCTCAACAACATACAGAACACCTGCCTAGCGTTTGTCCACTAGACTGTCCAGATACGTGCAGTCTGACAGCCGTCGTTAGCAACGATCGACTGGTTGCTGTTCGTGGATCTCGGGTAAATCCCTATTCCAATGGATCTATCTGTACCAAGGTGTCTCGCAGTTATCCGGAAATGGTACACGGTGAGCGTCGGCTTACACAACCACTCAAACGAGTCGGCCAGCGTGGTGCTGGGGAGTTTACACCTGTTTCGTGGGATGAAGCCTTGGACCTCGTTTATGAAGGGTTTACAAAGGCGATTGATCGTTATGGTCCACAATCAGTTCTGCCGTTCAACTACGCCGGACCCCACGGTGAACTCGCTGGCGGTTCAATGGATCGTCGGTTTTTCTACAGGCTTGGTGCAACTCTCTTAGACCGAGGACCTTTGTGTGGAGCAGTGCGTGGTACAGCGTACGCCAGTCTGTTTGGCACAGTACCTGGCATGCCACCAGAACAGGCTGTTCATTCAGACCTGATTGTGATTTGGGGAAACAATGTCACTGTATCGAATCTACATTTCGCAAACGTTGCCAAGACCGCACGTGAGAAAGGCGCCAGGGTCGTTTGTATAGACCCCAAACGAATCCGAATCGCTGAGCAGAGTCATCTGCATCTACAGATTCACCCCGGTACGGATGTTGTTCTGGCAATGGCGGTCGCCGCTGAATTGGAACGACGTGGTGCAATCGATATTTCCTTTGTTGAGAAGTGGGCTCACGGTTTTGACGAATACATGGCGCAGGCCCGTCAGTACGGTATTGCAGATGTTGAATCAATCTGCGGTCTGACTGAATCTGAGTTTAATCAATTTGTCGAATACTACGTGAATGCCCAAACTGTTGCAGTTTCGGTTGGCAATGGAATGGAGCGCGGACACAGTGGTGGTTCGGGACTGCGCGC
>CAZYSR010000529.1:0-1703 GCA_964649525.1 uncultured Gammaproteobacteria bacterium | reverse complement strand
TAATCATTGATCAGGTGTTCAACAGCCCGTTGCATCAACTCTCCGTCGAGTGAAGACTCAGCATTTCCACTGGTTGCGGAAAGCCGGGCAAAGGCATCTTTTACCGCGACTGTGTGCTCCGGGAGGAATCGATCTTTTTCTTTGTAAACTTCAGCAATTCTGGTCAGCAGTTCACCGAAACCCGGCATGCCGTGTCGCGGCTGGGGAGGATAGTATGTACCGACATGAAGGGGAATCAGCTCTTCCGGTGTCAGTATCGCAGTGAGTGGCCAGCCACCGCCTCTTTTGTTGAAGAGCTGATGAGCACTCTGGTACACCTTATCGAGATCAGGGCGCTCTTCTCGATCAACTTTGATGCAAACGTAATTGCTGTTCATGATCTTGGCAATTTCTTCGCTTTCAAATGACTCGCGTTCCATAACGTGACACCAGTGACAGGCAGAATAGCCAATCGACAGCAAAATAGGCAGGTCTTCATTTCGAGCCCGCTCAAGAGCTTCCTCATTCCAGGCATACCAATCGACGGGGTTATGGGCGTGCTGCAGCAGATAGGGGCTGGTTTCGTTGATCAGCCGATTGGGTTGGTGGTTGGAGTTTTCAGTCATGGAGAAGTCTCAGTCGCTCGAGATGCCGATGGCATAAAAGTCCCTTAAAATAATCGGGCGGTTTGGCTGTTCGAAATTGCCAATTTCGTTCTGCTAACTAAATTTTATGTTAACGACTGATTGTACGGTGCCTTGGTTGTTCAGATGAATCACCGAATTAACCTGAATAACTCAAGATTCAAAAACATCGGGTATTTCTTAGTTCTAAATAATTGAATTGATAGATGATTGTTCTACCAGACTTTGACCCCGTAGCACTGCATCTTGGTCCTTTGGACATTCACTGGTATGGGCTGGCATATTTGATTGGCATTGTCAGTGCGATTGTTCTAGGACGTATTCGAGCAAGGCAGCCTCATTCTCCGATACCGCGTCCGGTTGTTCTTGACCTGGTACTGTACTGCGCACTTGGCGCAATCATTGGCGGACGGCTGGGGTTTGTATTTTTCTATCAGTTCTGGGAATACATTTCCAACCCAATTGCAATTTTGAAAGTCTGGGAAGGCGGAATGTCATTTCATGGCGGCCTGCTTGGTGCGATTGGAGGTGTTTGGGCATTCGCAAGAAAATTGTCGATCCCTCTATTGAAACTGACGGATTTCTTGGCTCCATTTTGTGCAGTTGGTCTGTTTTTTGGTCGCATTACTAATTTTGTCAATCAGGAACTTTGGGGTCGTCCATCTGAACTCGCTTGGGCAGTCGTATTTCCAGCCGATCCGTCACAATTGGCAAGACATCCATCCCAGCTTTATGAGGCGGCATTGGAGGGAGTAGCTTTATTCCTGATTCTATGGATTTATTCCGCAAAACCCAGAGCAACTGGTGCCGTGTCGGCAGTCTTTCTGATTGGCTACGGTACATTTAGAATACTTGTTGAGTTTTTTCGAGAACCGGATGCCGATCTTGGATTCATATTCTTCAACTGGGTTACGATGGGGCACCTTCTCTCAATTCCGGTATTAGTGGCTGGAATTGCACTTCTAATGCACGCGAATCGTAAAGAACAAAATGTCTGATCAGGAAAAGAACACGCTAATCAGGGAACTTGATGCCCTGGGATTGCATTACGAAATCATTCCCTGTGATCCAGATTTGGCC
>CAZYSR010000528.1:0-2112 GCA_964649525.1 uncultured Gammaproteobacteria bacterium | reverse complement strand
TTCCAACCTTCAACGACAGATAGTCCATACAACCGCCTCAGTCGGAACGCCGAAAGTGGAATCAGCGATTGAAACTCTGAGAGCTTTAAACCCAGAAATCAGGTTAACGGCGCTCAATAAGAAACTCAATCGCGAAGAAATATTCGAACAGGTTTCCAGTGCGGATGTTGTGGTTGATGCCACAGATAATTTCGATATACGATTTGCGATTAATGAGGCCTGTGTCAACACTCGAACTGCGCTGGTTTCGGGTGCAGCGATTCGCATGGAAGGGCACTTAATTGTTTATCGGGCAGATCTTGATGACAGTGCTTGCTTTCGTTGTCTGTACAGCCCGGAAGATGAGCCACAGGAGCGTTGCAGTGAAACCGGAGTGCTAGGGTCGCTGTGCGGAACAATTGGCTCGCTGCAGGCAACCGAAGTGTTGAAAATCATTGCAAATCTAGGTCCCGCAACGTATGGCAGACTTGTACTGTTTGACGCTGCTCGAACAGAATGGCAGGAAGTACGAATACACAAAGATCCATCCTGCCCGGTCTGTGGAAATGCATCCCAGATATTGCAAGCAGCAACGTAGTCGCTCAATTCAATCCTCAACAAGGAGAACTTAATGCCTGCTGTTGAATCGAAAATGATTGAACTCGGAACAATCGCTCCGGAGTTTACCCTACCCAACACTAATTACAACTATCCTGCCCAATCGGTTTCGCTTTCAGATTTTTTCGAGTCAAAAGGCATTCTTGTCGCATTTATTTGTAATCATTGTCCCTACGTTATTCAGATAAAGTCAGGTTTTACCAAGTTCACCAAGGAATATAAGACAAAAGGAATTGCCGTCATTGCGATCAGTTCCAATGACGTTTCTACGCATCCGGCTGATGGACCAGAGAATATGACTGCAGATGCTCTACGCTACGAGTACAGTTTTCCCTATCTATATGATGAGTCTCAGACTGTTGCCCGCGCTTACGATGCACAATGCACTCCCGACTTTTACCTATTCGATTCCGAGAACAAACTGGTATATCGGGGACAGTTTGATGGCAGTCGGCCAGGTAATGACGTTGCGGTGACTGGAGTTGATCTTCGTATGGCTACTGATGCTCTTCTATCAGGTCAGCCGGTATCGCAAAATCAGATCGCAAGCCTCGGTTGCAGCATCAAGTGGAAAGCATGAATCAGCTGAACTGGATCCTGATTCATTGATTAAAGAGCTGATTGAGTTTTAACCATACGTAAATAATCGAAAGGTCATGGCACTGGAAAGCGCATCGCACGCAATTTCCATTGAGCATTCGCTGGTACTTGTTTATGGCGGTGCCGCGATTTTGGGTACTATCGCACTGATAGCCCGTCAGGTATTGCCTGTCGTCTATATCTTATTGGGAGCATTGATTGGTCCTGGTGGATTCAAGCTGATTCCGGATTTGGCGATTGTCGACGAGCTAGCCAACATTGGAATCATTTTCCTGCTTTTCTTGCTGGGTATGGATTTGTACCCACAAAAACTGCTCAAGATATTTCAGTCTGTGACTGTAGTTACTGCGGCAACCTCTGTAATTTTCTTCGGATTGGGGTTTGCAGTCGCCTTTCTCTTCGGTTTCACAATCGTCGAGGCTGTTGTGACAGGTGTTGCAACAGGTCTTTCCAGCACAATCATTGGAATTAAACTGCTACCGACAACAGTTTTGCATCATCGGCATATCGGCGAGTTAATGATTGGGGTCCTCCTGCTGCAGGACCTGCTTGCAATTATGGCGTTGATCGCCATTGAGGAAATTGGGCAACATGCAGAATTCGGATTGACAGTGCTTCGGCCGCTTGTCACTCTACCGTTTTACATTTGGCTGGCCTTTCTGCTTGAACGATTTGTCATACGAATTTTGCTTCAAAAATTTGATCAGATCCATGAGTATCTGTTTTTGATGACCATAGCCTGGTGCCTTGGTATGGGCTATCTCGCAACACTATTTGGGCTGTCTCACGAAATTGGCGCATTTGTCGCTGGTGTAGCTTTGGCGGCATCACCGATTGCTCGATTCATTGCAGAGCGACTGCACGCAATTCGAGACTTCTTTCTCGTGCTGTTTTTCGTTGCCGTCGGTGCGCATT
>CAZYSR010000527.1:0-2886 GCA_964649525.1 uncultured Gammaproteobacteria bacterium | reverse complement strand
GCTTTGCGCTCCCTGGTGCGATCGCCGCCAGATTAGTGAATTCTGATCCTGACCACCGAATCCTCGCGATATGTGGGGATGCCGGTTTCATGATGAACGTACAGGAAATGGAAACCGCCCGTCGCCTAAATCTGGACATTGTCGTGATGGTTTGGGAAGACCATGAATACGGACTGATTGCCTGGAAACAATCCAATCAGTTCGGTCGACATACGGACCTGAGTTTTGGAAATCCCGACTGGATTAAACTGGCCGATTCTTTTGGCTGGAATGGTCATCGGGTCGAAAACTCACGCGATCTGCAATCAGCACTCGAAAATGCATTTTCCGAAGCGGGACCCAGTCTGGTGGTCGTACCCATCGACTACTCTGAAAATGAGAAATTGACCAAACGTTTGGGAGAGATTGTTTGCCCGATCTAGATCGGGCAAAAATTGAATCTCGTGGTTTATACCTAGACTGTTTCTAATTGGGATTCTGTGCTTTGGAGGCGATTGCTTGTGCGGGCTATCTTCGAAATTTACATTCGATAACAGAAGTATGTCAAATTTCTGGTAGATCCGCTTTGATGTCTGCCTGATTACTTGCAAAGTGCTTAAAGGAGAAGTCGCTTAAAACAGAATGTCATCTTCGATGGCATCAATACCTGCTTGAGCACACAGATCATCCAAATCACCACCTGGTGCGCCAGACACACCTATTGCACCGACTGAAAAGCCTCCAGCGTCAATCAATAGACCACCTCCCAGCATAATGGCTTCTTCAAGATGCCGAATGCCAGACAAAGGGGTTCCATCCGCTGTGGCTTCAGCAAGTTCTGTGGTTGAAAGACGAAAACTCGCCGCCGTCCATGCCTTGCGACGCGCAGTAGTTGGGGTATGGGCACCCGCATATCGGTCTCGAAGCATCACTTGGGGTAAACCATTGCGATCAGTAACAACTACCGACACCTGAAAACCTTCTGAACGGCATTTGTCCAGTGCGGCTTTTGCTGCTTTAAGAGCAATTTCTGGAGTTAGATTCTGGGTGGTAAAAAGTGCATGTTCATCAGCCTTGGCTTGAACCGAAATTAGAATCAAAATAAAGATTGGTATTCGAAAATATTTCATAGTGCTCACGTCGAGAGTTTAAAAAAAATGTTGTCAGCTAAACATTCGCTCATTTGTGGACCCACCCGACAAGTTGACCAACTAGCGTCAATCAATGCCTGATATCAGATACTTGACAAAGCTCAAATTGATTGAGTTGACGCAATTCCAGTCGCATTAAACCGCCACATTTAGGAAATTCAACTTGATATTTGCTAATTTTATTGACTCCAGGTGTCATAAATGTCCAGGTTGAGTCATAATAATACTAGTCGCAGTAGGCGGATTTCATCTTCGTTAATTAATGGATTAATGACATGCAAGTGATACTGGCTCAGCCGCGCGGTTTTTGCGCTGGCGTCGAACGGGCGATCCAGATTGTGGAAACAGCTCTCAAGAAATATGGCTCGCCAATTTATGTGAAACACGAAATCGTGCACAATCAGCGCGTCGTTAGCGAACTCAGATCTAAAGGAGTCAAGTTTGTTGAAAGTATTTCTGACATTCCGGATGGTGCAGTTACCGTGTTTAGTGCACACGGGGTTTCAAAAAAAGTCGAGAGTGAAGCATCAGAACGTGGCCTAGAACCACTTGATGCCACATGCCCACTCGTCTCGAAAGTACATATCGAAGGGCGAAAATATGCCAAAAAAGGGTTTGAAATTGTTTTGATCGGGCATCACAATCATCCTGAAGTTGAAGGAACTCTAGGTCAGATTCCAGGCACCGTACACCTCATCAGCGATGTGGAGGAAGTTGATAATCTAGTGATTAAAGATGCTGATAAAGTTGCTTATATTACCCAAACTACGCTGTCGGTTGACGATACTCGTGATGTCATTTCCGCCTTGAAGAATCGCTTTCCAAATATTGCTGGTCCTGACATCAAGGATATTTGCTACGCTACACAGAATCGTCAAAGTGCGGTCCACCAACTCGCAGATCAAGTAGATCTAGTGCTGGTGGTTGGCGCACAGAACAGTTCAAACTCAAATCGTCTGTGTGAAGTCAGCCGCGACCGTGGGGTACCAGCGTATCTCGTCCAAAATTCGAATGACTACGACCCTGAGTGGTCAGTCAACGCTGAAAAAATTGGCATTACTGCCGGTGCCTCGGCTCCCGAAGCTTTAGTTCAGGAATTGATAGAACGGCTTAAACAGCACCACGAAATCGAGGTAACAACGATGACGGGTATCACCGAGAACGTCAGATTCAATTTACCCCCCTCTTTGAGAAAAGCGTCGTAATCGAGCATTTGCTTCGGTAGTTGTAAGCAGAATGTCGCCCGTTGATTGATGACACTCTGCCGATGGGTTATCTCAAACTAGATTAACGGAGTGGAATTGATTTGACCAAGTTCACTTTTATGCGATGAAAACAATGACAGCCGCGGCACCCTCGAATCGACTTCCGAACAAAGATCACTTTCGAATTTTCTAAATCTCAGAGTACGGAATCAACTAGACATGAACTTGCACTGTATCATCTATCGAGAAAAGGCATCGTTGAACAGTCGAATTGGATTTTCTGCTAATGAAAAATGATTCTGATAGTTCTGCTCTCGCGAAATTGCAGTCCGTTGGTGTTCGTCGCAACAATCGGTGGCTGGTGCGTGACATTGACCTCACTGTACATAGAGGGGAAATAGTTTCACTGATTGGTCCAAACGGAAGTGGTAAGACAACCGTAACGAAAATTCTGGCGGGCTCCCTTCAGCCTGATTTCGGTAGCGTGCAAAGACCGCCTAACATCAAAATCGGATATGTACCCCAGAGCGTCACTCTCGATTCAACTCTAC